>JALVEZ010000134.1 GCA_027030405.1 Hydrogenothermaceae bacterium
GGATGGAAATACAGGAAAATTACTTGCCCTTCATAATGATGTTAGGGGTATCTTTTTCACAGGTTCCAGTGAAGTAGGTAAAAAAATTCTTCAGTATGCTGGACAAAGCAATATGAAAAAAGTTGGATTAGAATGTGGTGGGAAAAGTGCATTTATTGTGACCAAAAATTATAGTAATCTGAAAAGAGCCGCAAAAATATTGGCTAAAAACATTTTTTATAATCAAGGTCAGATATGTTCTGCTCCTTCAAGATTAATAATACATGAAGATATTAAAGAAGAATTTTTAAATTATTTAGTTGAAGAAAGTAAAAAGTATATCCCTCAAGATCCTTTGTCGATGAGTTCGGAAGTAAGTTATCTGGTAAGTGAAGAACAAAAAGAAAAAATAGAAAATTATATCGATTATGCAGATAAAACAGGATATAAAATCCTCAGTTGTGATGAGGAATTTTCAAAAGGTTTAGGTTTCAATCCAATAATTATAGATAATGTAAATCCTGATTCAAAAGTAGCTCAAGAAGAGATTTTTGGGCCAGTTTTAGTTGTCATTACTTATAAAGACATAAAAGAAGCCATAGAGATTGCGAACAATACAAAATACGGACTTGCTGCCTCCGTGTGGAGTGACAATATAAATGAAGTGAATCAGGTTGCAAAAGAATTGGAAGCTGGGCTTGTGCATATCAATACTTATGGAGAAGAAGATAACCAAGTCCCATTTGGTGGAGTGAAAGAATCAGGAATAGGCAGAGATAAATCGTTATTGGCTTTTGATGAATACACAGAGATAAAGACTATATGGACTTATTTAGAGGATCTGTGAATGAAAAAATTACTTATAGTTGGCGGGAGCCATAGTGAAATTCCCCTTATAAGATCTGCAAAGAATAAAGGATTTTATGTTATTACCACAGGTAATCAAAAAAATGGTGTTGGTCATAGATATTCTGATGAATTTCATCTTGTTGACTATTCTCAGGAAAAAGAAATTTGTAAATTAGCATTGGATCTGAATGTTGATTATATATGTTTTGGTGCTCATGATTTTTCTATGTTTAGCACTGTTTATACTGCAGAAAAGTTAGAACTTCCTTTTTTTGATAGTTATGAAACAACATCACTACTTCATCACAAGGATAAATTTAAAGAATTTGCAAAGAAATATAATATTCCAACTCCTGAAGGATATTCTTTTAAATCAAAAAAAGAAGCAATAGAATTTGCATACAATTTTAAGCTTCCATTTATTGTGAAGCCTATTGATATGGGAGGAGGAAAAGGAATCAAAAAGGTTGAAGATAAAGGCCAAATCGAAGATGCTATAAATAAGGCTTTTATATATTCGAAAGATAAAAAAATCATAATAGAAGAATTTTTTGATGGAGATCTTCATAGTTTATCTGCTTTTATACAAAGCAAAGAGATAAAGTTTTATTATACCGACAATGAATATTCTTGTATTAATAATCCTTATGGTGTGTGTACATCTACTTTTCCTGCAAAGGATGTAGATAAAGTTATCAGTAGATTATTAAATGAAATTGAAAAAATAGCTAAAATATTGAATTTAAAAGATGGATTAATACATACTCAGTATTTACAAAATGGTAAAGAATTTAGCATTGTAGAAATTACAAGACGATTACCTGGTGATTTTTATAACATTCCTGTAGAGATAGCAACAGATTTTCCTTATTCAGATACTATTATAGATTTTTGCACAGGAGAAAATGTAAACATTCTTCATAAACCACAAAAAAATAGATTTGTATCAAGGCATTGTTTAGTAGCAAAAGAAGGAATATTTGAAGGTATTTATTTTTCTCCTCAAATTGAAAAAAATATAGTTGACTTATATGTATGGGAGAAAAAAGAGAAACCTATAATGTATCCAAAGTCTGGTATAGCTATACTGGAATATTCATCTCAGGATGAAATGGAAGAAAAAACTTTAAATCTAAATAATTTAATAAAAATCGAGACTAAACCTGTATACGAAATGGTAATTAATGAATAAAAAGAATCAAATTTTACATGTTGCTATTTTAGATCCAATATTTATAAGAAATTTTATACAATTTATTCGAAATAATTTTCTTGTTGAAAACCATAAATTTTTACTTTTTACAAATAAATTGAATTTGGAGTATAAAACAAATAATAATATTAATGTTATTCCCCTTTCCAATTATAGATATTTCTTAAAAGAAGCTAAAAAAAGTTCAAAAATCATTTTCCATGGTTTGTGGATAGACCTAATAAATGATCTTGTAAATAAATATGATTCTTTATTAGATAAAATATACTGGATAGCATGGGGAGGAGATTTTAATCCTGTTGATTTACAACCTACTGTTAGAAAAACATTGATAAAAAAGATTAAAAATATTATTACAGACAATTACTATGACTATTTATATATAAAGGAGAAATATTCTAATACCGTTGCAAAACATCTTAAATGTTTTAGTTATCCATCAAATGTTTTTTATCCTTTAGAGTTTGAAGAAAATTCAAAAAGGAATTCTTCTATCAATATATTAATTGGAAATTCAGCAGATCCATTTCATCGGCATAATGAAATTTTAAAAAATTTAAAAATTTTTAAAAATGAAAATGTCAAAATTTTTGTTCCTCTCTCATATTGTAAATCTGATAATAAATACATCGAGGAAGTTATATCAATCGGTCGAGAAATTTTTAAAGAAAAATTCATTCCTATTAAGGACTTTATGAGTTTAGAAGATTATAGAAAATTTCTTTCTACTATAGAGATAGCTATTTTTGGGGCAAAAAGGCAGCAAGCAATGGGAAATATAATTACACTTTTAGGTTTTGGGAAAAAGGTTTATATAGATAAAGAAACGACTACTTATAAAATGTTATCTGATTTAGGTGTAAGAGTGTTTGATTTAGATAAAATATCAATAAAACCTTTTGATGATAGCATATCAAAAAACAATTCTACTGTAATCAAAAATTATTTTTCTGAAGAAAATTTAGTAAAACAGTGGACATCTATTTTTGAAGATTAAATAAAAATCTTCTTGTTTTTTCCGAAAATTTATAAAAAGCAAAATATTTTTTGGAGAAAATTATGATTCCTTTTAATAAACCACCGTGTACTGGAAATGAAGAGAAATATGTCCTTGAAGCAATAAGAAGTTGTAAACTTGGGGGAAATGGAAATTTCAATAAAAAATGCCAGGAATGGTTTGAAAAAAAATTAAATTGCAACAAAGCACTTTTAACTCCTTCATGTACTGCTGCTTTAGAGATGACAGCATTGCTTACAGATATAAAAGAAGGTGATGAGGTTATAATGCCTTCTTACACTTTTGTCAGTACTGCAAATGCTTTTGTCCTCCGTGGTGCAAAAATAGTTTTTGTAGATATTAGACCAGACACTATGAATATAGATGAAAATAAAATTGAGGATGCAATTACTGAAAAAACAAAGGCAATAGTTCCTGTTCATTATGCAGGGGTTTCCTGCGAAATGGATAAAATTTTAAATATAGCTAAAAAGTATAAGCTTTATGTAATAGAAGATTCTGCACAAGGTATGATGTGTAGTTATAAAGGGAAACCATTAGGGACATTTGGACATTTTGGAACATTCAGTTTTCATGAAACAAAAAATTATACCAGCGGTGGAGAAGGTGGATTATTAATAGTGAATAATCAACACTTTGAAGAAAGAGCAGAAATAATATGGGAAAAGGGAACAAATAGAAGTTTATTTTTTCAAGGAAAAGTTGATAAATACACATGGGTAGGTGTAGGAAGTAGTTATTTAATGAATGAAATAAGTGCTGCTTATCTATGGGGACAGATAGAAAGAGCTGAAGATATTAATAATCGCAGATTATATTTATGGAATATTTATTATGAATATTTAAAACCTTTAGAGGAATTAGGGTTAATAGAACTTCCGAAAATTCCAGAATATTGTCAGCATAACGGTCATATTTTTTATATAAAAGTAAGAGATAAAAATGAAAGAGGAAAATTAATTGAATATTTAAAGCAAAATGGTATATCTTCTGCCTTCCATTATATTCCTTTACATTCTTCACCTGCTGGTAAAAAATTTGGAAGATTCCATGGTAAAGATGAGTTTACTACTAAAGAAAGTGAAAGATTACTTAGATTGCCGATGTATTTTGATTTATCTTTAGAAGAAATCGAACACATTGTTTTCACAATTAGTAATTTTTACAGATTTAAAGACACAAAAGCTGTCAAAAAAGAATTTATACACAATATGGAAATTGCCTTTAAGAATTGATATCTAAAGTTTTTTGAAATAAAAAACGAAAAATTAATATAAGATCAATAACTATCTGTTGGGAGAAAGTTTTTGGAAACTTTAGACTTTTATAAAATATATGGGAATGCTCCGTTCAATTTTTTATATCATCCCTTCAGTGATAAAAAGATTTATGGGAATGATCAAATAGATTTGATACCAAATACACCCTATTATTACATCATAAATTCTATCGAAAAAGGCTCTACAGTTTTAGATGTTGGATGTGGTAGTGGTTATTTAGGGGATTATTTAAAAAATAAAAAAAATTGTGATGTTTATGGTTTAGATATAGATGAAGAGGCTCTGAAAAAAGCTGATAAAAGGAATGTGTATTCTGCGCTGTTTAAAATAAATTTAGAAAATATCGAAAATTTAGAGATTTCATTAAAAAATTTTGAACAAAAGTTTGATTATATTATACTGGCAGATGTTTTAGAACACTTAAAAAATATAAATCAGGTTATTTTAACTATTTGGCCCTTATTAAAAAAAGATGGATCTATGCTTATAAGTATTCCAAACATAAATCATATTGATATTGTATTAAATCTTATTAAAGGAAATTTTAACTATTCTTTATTTGGCATTTTGGATAATACACATCTAAGATTTTTTACACAAAAATCTTTCAAAGAATGGATCATAAGTCTATTAGAAGAGAATGTAAATATAGAACTGATTGGAAAGACATTTGCCAATGAGATTTTTTCTTTAGAAGAAAATAGCAGGGATCAATCTACATTAAAAACCTTAACAAAGTTATATGAAAGGTATGATAACAAAGAAGATATTTTCACAGTTCAAAATATATTTAAAGTTACAAAAATATAATCCTATGAGTATATTATGAAACTATCAGCCTGTATTATAGCTAAAAATGAAGAAAACAACTTACCGAGGTTGTTAGAAAGTATAAAGGGAAAATTTGATGAGATAATTCTTGTTGATACTGGTTCAACAGATAAAACTGTAGAGATAGCAAAAGAATATGGTTGTAAAGTATTTGAAAAAAAGTGGAATGGATTTGCAGACGCAAGAAATTATGCGGTATCAAAAGCTTCTGGAGACTGGTTATGGCATTTTGATGCAGATTTTGAACTTGAATATGAAGAGTTTAAAAGATTTCTAAAAATTCTAAATATTATTGATGCAGATAAAAACTTTGATGGAATAAGAGTTATATATAAAAATTTGAATGAAAATGGAGAAATAAAAAGTTTCAGTTCTACGGTTCACATACATAGAAGGAGCGATAAAATAATTTGGATCGGCAAGGTTCACGAGCGAATTCACAATATAGAAAAAGAGTCTGTAGTTACACCACCTTATACTGTATCTGTGAAACATTATGGTTATGCAGTAGCTTCTGTCCAAAAGGAAAAAGCAAAGAGAAACTTAAATTTATTAACGGAAGAAATAAAATCTTTAGATAAAAATAGTGATGAATACTTAATAAAACTTTTTTACATCATTCAATCATATTTAGCACTTTCAAGTTTTGATACTCGATATTACAAAAAAGTTATTAAATATTCAAAGGAATTTTTAAATATTTATGAAAAATTGAAAAATAAAACATCTCTTAATGATTCTATTTTTCATAAACATACATATGTTTATCTTTCAACAGCTTTATTAAGAACAGGTCAAATAGAAGAGAGTGAAAAATATATACAAAAAGGGTTAGAGTTTGATTCTGAATATCCAGATTTACTTTATCTAAAAGGATTGACACTGGAAAACAAAAATAAAAAAGAAGATTCATTGGAAACATTTTTAGATTTTATATATGTTTCGGATAAAATTTCATCAAATGAGATGAAATCATCTGCTGTGGTAAGCGACTTTGTGTCAAAAATAGATTCCTTGATTTTAGAAAAATTTATTAATGTTAAGAATAAAAATCTTCTCGAAAAGGCTCAAAAATACTGGAAAGAAATAAAAACCCAAAATTTAGCTTTAATCTATTATTTTCTTACAAAGAATGTTGATGAATCCAAATCATTTTCTATTTTAAAGAAATTTATAAAACTCTATAAAAAAGATTTATTCTATATCGAATATGCTAATCATTTTGAAGATATTCAACAAAAAATAGACATTTTGAATAAAGGTTTAAATTTAAATCCAAACTCAAAAATCATAAATAAATATTTAGGAAATTTATATTATCAAGAAGAAAATTATGAGGAAGCTTTTAAATATCTAAAAACTTACCTTGAATTATCAAAAGATTCTTCAGTTATTCCTACTCTAAAATATACAATTGAAAAACTTGGCTACAAACAAGAAGCAGAAAGACTTTTGCAACAAATATAATTCTTAACTAAAAAAACAAAAAAACACTCCGATAATTAAAACCAGCTAAAAAAAATCGGAGGTATTTAGTCATGGCACTAAGAATTAACTACAACTTTCAGTCAGACTTTACTCACGCTAATCTTCTAAAAACAGAAGCTCACATGAACAAAAATTTAGAAAGATTAGCAACTGGTTATAGAATTAACAGAGCAGCAGATGATGCAGCAGGTTTATTCATAGCAGACCAGTTAAAAACATATGCAGTTTCGTTAGACCAAGGAACTAGGAATGCACAAGATGGAGTAAGTATCGCTCAAATTGCTCAAGGAGCTTTATCAGAAGTTTATAACATTTTAAACGATGTTAAAGCCAAGACAATCCAAGCATCAAATACATCTGATGATACTTCAAGAGGTCAGATTCAGCAGGATATTAATAAACTTATAGACTCTATTGCTAAAATATTTGAGGATACTGAATTTAATGGACAGAATTTATTCTCAGCTACTGGAGAAACAACATTTACAATTCATTATGGTGGTAGAACAGATCAAGAATTAACTGTAACTTCTGCTACAGCTGGTGCAACAGCAGGATCAGGAACTACAGGTGTTTCAACTGTAACAATTGGAGCTACTTTGTATACAATAGACGTTACTTCTCAAACTGCAGCGAATGCAACAGTTTCAACTGTAGACGCATTAATCAAAGCAGTTGATGATATGGCAGCTAAGTTTGGTTCTGCACAGATTGAACTTGAAAAGATAATTTCAAACAATGAAACAACAAGAGTAAACACATCAGAAGCAGAATCTCGTATTAGAAATGTTGATTTTGCAAAAGAGATGTCAGACTTCACAAGAAATCAAATACTCATGCAGTCTGGTATGGCTATGCTTGCTCAGGCAAATCAACAGCCTCAACTTGTTATGCAATTGCTCCGATAAGATAAAAGAACAGGGTTTTAGCCCTGTTCTTCTTAAATTTTAATTAAGAAGGTGCTGTCATGGATATAAAAAATGTTCAAAACTCAGTAAATGTTCAATCTTTGAACAATTCTGCTTTAGACAGTCAGTATAATCAAACAAAATATCAAAATCAAAAAACAACTG
This sequence comes from Hydrogenothermaceae bacterium, assembly GCA_027030405.1. Classification (GTDB taxonomy): domain Bacteria; phylum Aquificota; class Aquificia; order Aquificales; family Hydrogenothermaceae; genus JALSSE01. The sequence goes on from JALVEZ010000134.1 coordinate 7,732, forward strand.
CTGAGCAATTAAAACAGTCTTTAAATAACATGGATAAAGACCAGTTAGAAAATCTATTTAAGAATGTAAAAGAAAAGTTTGATTATATGAATGAGTATTTAAAGATAGAAATAGATAAAGATCTGCATGAGCCTATTGTTAAGATCGTTGATAAGAAAACCGATGAAGTTATTAGACAGATACCACCTGAAAATTTAGTGGAACTTGCAAAAAAGATAGATGAACTTGTAGGTCTCCTTTTCAATAAGGAGGTTTAGTCATGGCAGGAGAAATATTTTTAAGTAATTTGGCAGGCGGTTTTGATTACAACGAGATACTTCAAAAGATACAATTTGTTAAGAGTCAGCAGATACAAATACTCCAGGCTCGGGAAGATATGCTTTCTCAAAAGAAGGCAGCTTTTTCTGATTTTGGAGATATAGTAAAAGAGTTCAGAGATATCTTTGACGATCTGGTAAGTGGAGATTTAGATTATCAAAAAAAAGTTTCAGTTTCAGATGAAAATGTTCTTTCTGCTTCTATAACGAATCATGCAACAGCGATTCCTACTAATTTAGATATTACAGTAAATCAGCTTGCAAAAGCTGATACATGGTTATCTCAAGCAGGAACTTCAGATAAAGACAGTTCTGCAGTGGCAACTACAGCAGGAACATTACAAATAACCTATGCAGGGAATCTTGTTGCTACTATTGATTACGATACAGATACTGCAGATTCAACCAATCCTTCTACACTTCAAGAGATAGCATCTGCAATCAACAACGCCCAAAGCGATGTAAAAGCTTCTATTTTTTATGATGGAACAAATTACCGTTTGTTACTAACTGGGCAGGAAACAGGTAGTACGAAAACTATTTCTTTAAGTGATACAGGTGATTTACTAAACCAACTTCAACTTGGTTCATCTTTTTCAGGAAGTCATGTTCAAACTGCCCAAAACGCCCAAATTCAGATTTATGGTCAGACTGTAGAAAGTGAAACAAACACTTTTTCTCAGGTTTTAGAAGGTGTTTCTTTTACGGTAAAACAGGAAACGACTTCTCCAGTAAGATTAACTATAGAAAAGGATTCAGAACCATTAAAAGAAAAATTGCAGGAACTTTTTGATAAGTATAACGAGTTAGTCGATTTTATAAAAACTAATACAGGTGAAAAAGGTGTTTTATCTGGTGAATACACTCTTCAATCAATTAGAAGTGAACTATTCTCAGGGCTCTCACCTTTTATGGATTTAGGGCTAATATCTGTTGATAAAGATAATGGTCATATCAGTCTTGATTCTGGGAAATTAGATGATCTTATTCAAAATGATCCTGATACATTAGATTCAAAAATTTCAGAACTAAAAACAAATTTACAGGACTATCTAAAAGCGGTATTGGATCCTGATGGAATAATAAAACAAAAAGATAAAAGTTATCAAAGGCAGATTCAGAATATTGAAGATAGTATTGAACTTAATACAAAAAGAATAAATCAAGAGATACAAACTTTAAAAAACCAGTTTGTTGCACTTCAAAAAATGATGGCTGAATTTCAGGATATAAAAAATAGAATTGCAGGATTAATGGGAAGTTTACAACAACCACAGCAACAACAATAAAATAATATAGAGGAGAAGGAAAATGGTAAACCCGTATGACACATATTTAAAAACAACAGTAGAAACTGCTCCACCGATTAAGCAGGTGGTAATGTTGTATGATAGAGCAATTGTGGCATTAAGAGAAGCAGAAGAAAACATAAAAAATAATGATATTCAGTCAAAGATAAATAATATATACAAAGCTGTGGATATTATAAATGCCCTTGATTCTGCACTTGATATGGAAAATGGCGGAGAAATAGCTTCTAACCTAAGGGACTTATATGACTTCATTGACAGACAGCTTGTTATAGTCAACAGTAAAAACGATTTAACATTACTGAATGATTTAATTGAAATACTTGAGACATTGAAGTCAGGCTGGGAGGAAATATCATCGCAGACATAAAAAGGCTCATCGATGAAGTCTTTATTATATTGGATAGAGATCTGACAGAAGAAAATTTAAAAAAAATTGATGAAGTTATTTCTGAATTTAATAAACTAGACATAGAAAATTTGTCAGAAAACGAAAAAGCAGATATCTTAAACAAGATATTTGCGGTCCAAAAAAGAATCGAAGAAAAGCAAAAAGAGATTGTTAACAAAATTTCATTGAAAAATAAAGAGTCAAAATATTTTACTTAACCTTATCAAAAACCTCATCAGCATGGAAAGAACTTCTCACTAAAACACCACTATGCACTTCTTTAAATCCTTTTTCGTATCCAACCTTTTCAATCTCTTTAAACTCTTCAGGAGTATAATATTTCTGCACAGGAAAATGATTTTTTGACGGTTGAAGGTACTGTCCAACAGTGAATATCTCACAACCGACATTTACAAGATCATCCATAACCTTATATATTTCCTCTTTAGTTTCACCAAGACCAACCATAATTCCAGTTTTAGAATAAATAGAGTCGTCTATCTCTTTAATCCTTCTAATAAGTTCTAATGACAGCTTGTAATCTCCTCTATGTCTGACTTTCGGGTAAAGGGATGGAATCGTCTCAATATTATGGTTTATAACATCAGGTTTTGCTTCAGCTACTATTTTCAGCGACTTATAACTTCCTTGAAAGTCTGGAATCAGAACCTCAATACTACATTCTGGTCTTAAATCTCTAATTGCTTTTATCACATCTGCAAAATGGGAAGCACCACCATCAGGAAGATCATCTCTGTTTACAGATGTTATAACAACATGCCTGAGTCCGAGCTTTT
>JALVEZ010000135.1 GCA_027030405.1 Hydrogenothermaceae bacterium
TACAAGAGGAATCGGAAAAGCTATAGCAAGCACATTAGCTGAACATGGTGCTTCAGTAATTATAACAGGAAGAAATAAAGGAACTGCAGAATTAGTTGCTGAAAATATAAAAAATGAGTATGGTGTAGATGCTTTCGGAGTGAAGCTTGACTTTAATGAAGATATAACAGAAAGCTGGAAAGAAATCCAATCACATGTTGATAAAATAGATATACTTGTAAATAACGCAGGATTAACAAGGGATGCCCTTTTTATCAGAATGAAAGAAGAAGATTGGAACGAAGTTATAAATGCAAATCTTACTGGAACATTCAAAATCACACAATTAGTTGTAAAACAGATGATAAAAAAACGTTATGGAAGAATTATTAATATATCCTCAATTATAGGTTTCATCGGCAATACAGGTCAGGTAAATTATGCCACAACAAAAGCTGGGTTAATTGGATTTACCAAATCCCTTGCAAAAGAACTTGCACCTCGAAATATTACTGTGAATGCAGTTGCTCCTGGTTTCATTGAAACGGATATGACAGATAAACTTCCTGCTGAAATAAAAGAAAAATATCTTGAGCAAATACCATTAAATAGATTTGGGAAGCCTGAAGATGTTGCCAATGCAGTCTTATTTTTAGCTTCAGACCTATCAGAATACATAACCGGCGAAACAATCCACGTTAACGGTGGAATGTTATAAATTTAAATTTTATTGGAGGTAAAGAAATGTCAGTAGAACAAAGAGTAAAGGAAATTATTGCTGATCAATTAGGTGTTGATATTGAGCAAATTAAACCAGAATCTAAATTTGTAGATGATTTAGGTGCTGATTCTTTGGATGTTGTTGAATTAATAATGGCATTTGAAGAAGAATTTGATGTTGAAATCCCTGACGAAGATGCAGAAAAAATCGCAACAGTTCAGGATGTTCTTGATTATATAGCACAGAAAAAAGGAGCATAATTTATGAGAAGAGTCGTCATTACTGGTATCGGGGCAATAACACCAATAGGGCACAATATTAATGATTTTTGGAATAATCTTTTAGCAGGGAAAAGTGGAATAGGTAGAATCAAAAGATTCGATCCTGATGCTTATAATCTTCCTGTCAAAATAGCAGGAGAAGTTACTGACTTTAACCCTGCAGATTATCTAAATCCTAAAGATGCCAAAAGAATGAGTGATTTTGTTAAATTTGCAATGGTTGCTGCAAAAGAGGCAGTAGCTGATTCTAAATTGGAGCTTGATAAAATCAATCATGAAAAAGCAGGTGTTATTATCGGAACCGGTATTGGCGGCTTAAGGGACATTGAAGAACAACAAGATGTTTTAAAAGAAAAAGGTGCAAGAAGGGTTTCTCCCTTCTTCATACCTTCTGGTATTTCAAATATGGCTTCTGGATATGTATCAATAGAGTTTGGATTTAAAGGGCCAAACTCCTGTGTTGTAACTGCCTGTGCCACAGGAACACATTCTATAGGAGATGCTTTCAAGATAATACAAAGAGGCGATGCAGATATAATGATTGCCGGCGGAACCGAATCTGCAATCACACCTTTAGGTATTGCTGGATTCGCAAATATGAAAGCATTATCAACAAGGAATGATGAGCCTGAGAAAGCATCAAGACCTTTCGACGCTGAAAGAAACGGTTTCGTAATGGGTGAAGGTGCGGGAATTTTAGTATTAGAGGAATTAGAACATGCACTTGCAAGAGGTGCTGATATTTATGCAGAAGTCGTAGGCTATGGAATGACAGGAGATGCTTACCACATAACTGCTCCGTGTGCTGATGCTGACGGAGCAAAAAGAGTCATAACAATGGCTCTCAATGATGCTAGAGTTAATCCTGATGAAGTTGATTATGTAAATGCACATGGAACATCAACACCATTAAATGACAAAGTTGAAACACTTGCTTTAAAAGAGGTATTTGGTGAACACGCTTATAAATTGAAAGTAAGTTCAATAAAATCAATGATAGGACATTTATTAGGAGCTGCAGGAGCTGTAGAAGCAGTTGCGACAGCTAAAACTATTAAAGAAGGTAAAATACCTCCAACTATAAATTATGAGCATCCTGATCCTGACTGTGACCTTGATTATGTTCCAAACAAGGCAATAGAATATCCTGTGAAAGTTGCGATCTCAAATTCTTTTGGATTTGGTGGAACAAACGCCTGCTTAGTATTTAAGGAATATGAGTAAACCTGAACTAACAAAAGATTTCCTTGAGCGAATTGAAAATCTTGAAAAAGTTTTAGGTTATAAATTTAAAGATAAATACTTAGTATTAGCTGCTATAACTCACAGTTCATTTGTAGCTGAATATCATCAAAAACTTACAGACTATGAAGTCTTAGAGTTTTTAGGTGATGCTGTAATCTCTTTAATAGTCAGTGAGATCCTTATAAAAGAATTCCCTGAGTATAAAGAAGGAGAGTTATCACAGATCCGCTCTTCAGTGGTAAGTGAGGCGTATCTGTCAAAACTGGCAAAAGTTATCAATCTCAGTCAGTACATTCTTTTAAGTAAAGGTGAAATAGCTCAAAAAGGAATGGAAAGAGAGTCTCTTCTCTGTGATGTTTTCGAAGCTATATTTGGTGCAATATATGTAGATTCAGATTATTTGATTGATCCTCCAAGACAGATTTTTTATAAACTTTTCAAAGATCAATTGATAAAAGACATAAAAGAAGGAAATATTCCAAGAGATTATAAATCTCTTCTACAGATATTTACTCAAAAACATTTCGGGCTTATACCGAAATATAAACTTCTATCTGCTAAAGGGCCAGAGCATAACAAGACATTTGTAATGGAATGTAATGTTGATAAGAAAGTTAAAACAGTGGGCAAAGGAAAATCAAAAAAGGAAGCAGAATCTCAGGCAGCCAAAAAGGCGTTTTTAAAATTAGAAGAAACTAAAAAATCATCTAGGAAAAATTTAACTGACAAAAATTCTCAGTCTGACTGACAAAAATTGTCATTTTATTTTTTATCGAAAACAGATACCAAAATACTGTTATTTTAATTTTTTACACGTATTTTCAATAACTTACATTCCGATTCCAC
>JALVEZ010000136.1 GCA_027030405.1 Hydrogenothermaceae bacterium
CACGATACTTCCATATATAAATTAAAGAAATTCAAATAAATTTTTAAAGGAGGTTTCCATGATGGAAAACAGAGTAGAAGAAAGAAAAAACGAGAAGGGTTTCACCCTGATCGAACTTTTGGTCGTTGTAGCAATCATTGCTATCTTAGCAGCAATTGCTATCCCCCAATTCTCAAAATATAAGCAGTCTGCTTATAGAGATGCAGTAAGAAGTGATATAAAAAATGCAGCTACAGCTGTTGAATCTTTCGCAGCAGATTTTGGACAACTACCTACTGATACAACTTGTGGACCTGGTCCAGACCAATGTGATTTAACTGATGGTACAAATACTGTAACTAATGCTTTAAATGTATCTAGAAATGTGACAATTACATATACTGCTCAAACTTGTACAGATGGAAATGCAGGATATACCATAAGCGGAACTCATTCTCAAATTTCAGGATGGACTGCAGAATATGATTCTTGTACTGGACAGTATACTGGATTTTAATACTTAAGTTTAAATACGGGGGAAAGGGGGAGTTTTATACTCCCCTTTTTTTTATTCTAAATATGTGACAGATATACTAATAACTACACTATTTCATTAATTTTTCAATTCTTTCAATCTATCATAATCAAGTATAAATATTGTTTTTCTTGCCAGATCTATGATTCCTTCTTTTTTCAGTTTATCTAAAGCGACAGTAGTTGCCTCTCTGGTAGCACCTATCATTGACGCAAGGTCATTGTGAGAAAGGCTTATATTTATCTTTGTTATTAATCTTCCGTTTTTTTCTTTCACTCTCACAGAGAATTTATCGTGGAGTCTTAAAAGAAGCGAAACCATCCTTTGATAAACAGTTTTAAATGCAAGCTCTTCAACTAACATCTCAAGTTCATACATCCTCATTCCTAATAATTTATGAATTTTTATCTGAACAGTCTGATTTTTGTTAATCAGTTCATCTAAAACTTTTTTGTCCATAACGCACATTGTGACATCATCTATTGATTCTGCATATTCATTTGAATTGAGATTTTGATACTCATAAAGTTCACCAAAGATTTCTCCAGGTGAAAGAATTGTGTAAATGATTTTTCTTCCTGATGAATCAATTTTATAAAGCTGAACTCTTCCGCTTTTTAGAACAAATATTTTTCCTTTACTTTGGTTTGGATCATATATAACTGTTCCTTTTTTACATTCTTCTAAAAAAGAGTATTTTTCAACAGTTTTTAACTGATCCTGAGGAAGATTATCAAATAAATTAAGCCGTTTTAAATACCATATTTTATCCATTATTATTCCTCATAATATTCAGCACCACCGTGCTTTGTTTCCCACACAACTACTTTTTGAAGTGTCGGATATTTTTGCTTAACCTGATCGTATATATATTTCGCCACATTTTCTGCACTTGGTGAAAAATCCCATATGTCATTCATACATTTATAATCTGGCAAAATCTGTTTTAAAAATTCATCAATTTCTAAAAAATCGTATCCCATTCCACCTTTATCAAGTTTGTCTGCTCTTATAAACAGTTCAACTTCCCATGTATGACCATGTAAAGGTTCTGGAGCACCGTGATAATCTGTTAAGAAGTGTGCAGCCTGAAACTCTTTTCTGACTCTAACAATATACGGCATCTATCTCCTCCTGTTTCTTTCTATGTAAATAAACTATATTAAAAATATAATCTGTTTTGTAATATAAATTACAATTTTTATACTAAATAATACTATAATATGTAATAGAATTTAAAAACTTTTAGGAGGTAGCAAGTATGTTATCAAAAAAAGCACAGGTTTTATCAGTAGTTTTAGGGTCAGCAGCAGTTGGAGCAACGGCAGCTCAGGCCGATGAAATTGTTAATTATTCTGAAGGAAAAGTTTCTGACACAAGATATGAACTTATCGCAAAAAGCGATACAGATATGAGATGTGGAAAAGAAATGAAAGAAAAGATGAAAGAATGTAAAAGGCTGATGAAAGAGGCTTCTTGTGGAAGTTGTGGAAAAGAGATGAAGGAAAAGATGAAAGAGTGTAAAGAAATGATGGAAAAACACAAAGCAAAAGAGATGTCTTGTGGAAAATGTGGTTCAAAGATGAAAGATAAATCTAAGGAAATGAACTGTGGATCAATGATGTAAAAATGATAAAAGATGCTGGATTAGGACTCAGAAGATCTTTTTTATACGATATTTATGACTATGATATAAAACCCAACTGGTTTGAGATTGCACCAGAGAACTGGATAAAACGTGGTGGCCCTATTTTAAAACAATTTGAGAAAATCAGATCTGATTTTCCTATAGCCTGTCACGGATTATCACTTTCTATCGGAAGTCCTGATCCGTTAGATTTTAAATTTTTGGAAGAGTTAAAACAGTTTTTGGATTATTATCAGATTGATATATATTCAGAACATTTAAGTTTTTCGATGGAAGGTGGAAAAAGGTTCTATGACCTTCTTCCTCTTCCTTTTACCAAAAATATGGCCGAATTTGTTTCAGAAAAAATAATGCAGGTTCAGGATTATTTGAAAAGACCGCTTATTTTAGAAAATATATCTTACTATTTAACCTTAGAAGAAGAAATATCAGAGCTTGAATTTATAAACTATATTTTAGAAAAAACAGGTGCATATCTTCTTTTGGATGTGAATAATGTGTATGTAAACGCTGTAAATCACGGTTATGATCCAAAAGATTTCATTAAAAATATAAAATTAGACAGAGTTAAGTATATGCATATTGCAGGACATCTGGATTACAAAGAAGATTTGCTGGTAGATACACACGGAGAAAAAGTTAAAGATGATGTTTGGGATTTATTAGAGTTTACATTAGATCTTACAGGTAACGTTCCTGTTTTGCTTGAAAGGGATAATAATATTCCTCCTTATCAAGAAATTCTTGAAGAGTATAAAAAATTAGAATCAATCATAAAAAAGGTTCAGGAAAAACATGCACGAATTTGAAATCCAAAAAAAGTTTGCTGAAGCTTGTAGAACAGGTAAACTGGATGATTTAAATGTTGATAAAGAAAGACTTCAGCTATACACAGAGATAATTGCGATAAATGTTGAGGATGCTCTTGTTAATGCATTTCCAATTTTAAATACAATTTTGCCTGAAGAAGTATGGGAAAAAGTTGTCCGTGATTTTATGAAAGAAAAGTTAACTACTCCTTATTTATGGCAATTACCTGAAGAGTTTATGGAATACATTTTAAAATCCAAATGGAAAAATGCTCTGGATATCCCTTTTTTAGAAGATCTATTGATGTATGAATGGTTAGAACTGGAGCTTTTTTATAGAAACGAAGTTGAGGATGAAAAGGTTTTTAACTGGAATCAAAGTTTTGATTTAAATACAAATGTAGAAATTATAAATTTTAAATATCCTGTTCATAAGATAAATCTTTATGATTATGATGAAATGGTAGGCCTGAAAGGTAGTTATCCGTTGATTCTTTATAGAAATTTGGAAACTAACGAGATCGAATACATAGAAATAACTCCTTTCCTTTATGAAGTAATCGGTCTGATAATACAGGGAAAAACCCCTCTTGAGGCTGTCGAGGAGATAGCATCAAAATACCAGATAGATTATATGGAAGTTTTGGAACCTTTAGAACAGTTTTTTAAAAAGCTAACAGCCAAGAAAATTCTTATATGATCTCTACTTTTTCTTCTTCAAAATGATCGTTTTTCAGTTCCCAGCTTCTCCAGTTTCCTGCTTCCCCACTGTTAATTGACATTATTATGTAAGACATATCAGGCTGTGCAAACATAAGATCCGTCTGGGATGGTCTATCTGGATGATCTGGGTGTGTATGGTAAATACCTATAATCTGAAGTCCTTCTGAATCTGCATAGTTTTCTACTTTTAAATAATCTTTTGGGTCTATCTCAAATCTATCATTGGCTCTTTCTTTATTTTGATTTTCAACCTGAAAGACTTCTTTCGCTATTCTTTCGTCTGTTTCATAATTTATTTCACCTAAAATAAAACCACATATCTCAAATGGATACCCTTCTTCACCTTGTTTTTTTATGGTTTCCACTAAATCTTTAGGTATTTTTAACATTTTCACCTCACTAGAATATTTTGTTATATTATAAATTAAATTTGGTAAGGAGGGTTAAAAAATGAGGGAGTTAAAGGTAAAATGGTCAGATCCAATCGAACTGTTCAAACCAGGAAAATATAACACCGATGAAAAATTTATTGAACATTTGAGAAAATTTATTTCAGAAAATGATAATCCCTTACTTAATGAAACTGGAATTTTTATGTTCCTGGCAGGAAACATCAAACCTGAAGAGAAACTTTCTGTAGTGTTTATAGAAGGAACAGATGAAGAAAGTATTAAAGACAGAATTGTAAAAAAGAAAGGACACGTTAGAGAGTTTAAATGTATTTACAAAAATTATAAGGACGAAAATCTTTACCTGAAGATAGGTAAACCAGAAGCTGATGTTGATATTGATAAAATCGTTTGTGCTTATACTAACTATGCATACCCATCCTGTAATGAAAAATGCCAGATGGAAGAAAAAATAATAATAAAAAATGAAGGAAATTATTCACCCCTTGCCCAAATTTACGGACAAGAAGAAGAATGATTTAGAATATTAAATGTTTTTCTGTTTCAGGTGTTAATTTTATTCGCCCATCTACTGCAAATATCTCCTTTCCATTTGCAGTAAGTGGGTTGATATCCAGTTCTAATACCTGAGGGTGATCTTCAACAAGTCTGGAAACTCTTACTATTATTTCAACTATTTGTTTAATATTTACAGGCTTTAGATCTCTGAATCCGTTTTTTAAAAGTTTGTATATTTTCGTTTCTTCTATCATTGCCTGTGCAAATTTGGGAGTTACAGGTGGATACTGGAAGGATACATCTTTGTAAAATTCTACAAATTTTCCACCTTGACCGAACATAAGGTATTGCTTGAATAGTTTGTCCCTGCTGCTACCGATAATTAACTCAAATCCTTCTTCCACATACTTTTCAACAGATACTCCCAATATTTTTGCATCAGGTTTGTATGAAAGTGCATTTTTTATTATCTGTTTGTATGCTTTTTTAAGTTGTTGATCATTTTTTATATTAAGAATTACACCGTTTGCTTCTGATTTATGCACTATATCAGGTGAATTTATTTTTAAAACAACAGGATATCCTATTTTTTTTGCAAGTTTTAGAGCTTCTTCCTCTGAAGTTGCATTGAATGTCTCATTTATAGGAATTCCGTAGTATTTAAATATCTCTTTTGACTGATGTTCTGTAAGTAAAAGTTGTTCGTTTTGTATATATCTTTTTATAAGATTACTTACTTTTCTTTTATGTATGTTGTCTAATTCCAGTTCTTTTTCTTTTTTCTTCAATAGATTTATTCTTTTTCTGTATTCATATGCTAAAAACATTGTATCAACTGCTTCTTCAGGTGTTCCATAAGTTGGTATGTTATGATTTTCTAAATATTCATTAGTTTTTTTAAGTTTCTCTCCTCCCATTAATGTGAAGTAAATTGGCTTTGATCTGTTAACTATCTTTACCACTTCAAAAGCCGTCTCATAAGGCTGTGTCATAAACTGAGGTGTTAATATGGTGATAATCCCCTTTACTTCAGGATCATCAAACAATATTTTTAAAGAATCTCTATATCTTTCAGGTGTTGCATCACCGATGATATCCACAGGGTTTCCGTGACTCCAAACAGGTGGTAAAATCTGATTAAGTTTTTCAATGGTTTCTTTTGAAAGTTCAACAGGAGGAACTCCCCATTTTCCGAATCTATCTGCTGCCATAACCCCAGGGCCGCCTGCATTTGTAAGGACGACGAATTTATTTTCTTTTGGAATAGGCTGTTTTGAAATTCCTTCAGTCAGGTTAAATAGATCTTTTACCGTATCTGCTCTGACGAGTCCACACCGTTTAAACAATGTGTCGTATAGAAAGTCCTGCCCTGCAATGGCTCCTGTATGGGATGATGCTGCTTTCTGTCCTGCTTCGGTTCTTCCTGCTTTTGCAACGATGATAGGTTTTTTTATGGAAATATTTGGGACGTTATCAACAAATTTTTTAACATCCAGAAGGCTTTCCATGTATATCAAGATTGTTTCAACTTCTTTTTGTCTTCCTAAATAATCGATAATCTCTCCGAATTCTAAATCTGCCATATTTCCTATGCTGACTGCATAGCTGAAACCTATTTTTTCTGATACGGCCCAGTCCATAATTGCAGTAAATAATGCACCACTCTGTGAGATAAATGCAGTTTTTCCTTTTAAAGGCTTATCTATACCAAAGTTTGCATTCAGATCGATTAAAGTGTTGGCAAAACCAAGGCAGTTCGGCCCTAAAAATCTTATTCCGTATTTCCTTGCCTTTTCCAATATCTGTTGCTCTAACTGTAAACCTCTTTCTCCAATTTCCCTTCCACCTGCAGCTATAATAACTGCAGTTTCAATGCATTTTTCTTTGAAATCATCTAACAGATCAGGAATAAGTCTTAAAGGTATTGCTATAATGGCAAGATCTATACAATCATCAACCTCTTTTATGCTATGATAAACTTTATAGCCTTCAATCTGGTCAAGGTGAGGATTTATCGGATATACTTTTCCTTTATAACCGCTATAAACAATATTTTTAAAAATGGCATAGCCAACTTTATGTTTCTTATCTGTTGCCCCTATAATGGCAATAGACTTCGGATTAAATAATTTTTCTAACTTAGGGTCATAACTCACTCTTTCCCCCTATCTTTTCTGTTTTGTATGGATGCTCCAACAAATGATACAAATAGAGGGTGTGGAGCAAACGGTTTACTTTTAAATTCTGGATGGAACTGACATGCTATAAACCATTTATGTTCTGGAAGTTCTATAATCTCAGGTAATTTTTTTGCTTTGTATTCTCCTGATACAACAAGTCCTTTTTCTTCTAAAATTGGTCGGAACTCAGGGTTAAATTCGTATCTGTGTCTGTGTCTCTCTGAAATTTCTTCTTTCCCGTATATTTCATAAGCTCTTGTTCCAGGTTTTAAAACACATTTATATGCACCTAATCTCATCGTTCCGCCTTTTTCTTCTATTCCTTTTTGATCAGGCATTAGGTCTATAACTGGATAAGGTGTGTTAGGATCAAACTCTGTTGAGTTTGCCCCCTGCAATCCTGCAACATTTCTTGCAAACTCAATAACTGCTATCTGCATTCCGAGGCATATTCCAAAATACGGAACATTCTTTTCTCTGGCATATTTAGCAGTAAGAATTTTTCCTTCTACTCCTCTTTCTCCGAATCCTCCTGGAACAAGTATTCCATCAATATCTTTAAATGTTTCATCAACATTTTCTTCCGTTATAGTATCTGCATTTATCCAGTGGAGATTAACTTTCCTTTTATTTGGAATTTGTGCGTGAATAAATGCTTCTGAAATACTTTTGTATGCATCTTTAAGTTCCACATACTTTCCTACTATTGCAATATCAACTTCATCTTTCAGTTTTGAAAGCGTGTTCACTATTTTTTTCCACTGGGATAGGTCAGGTTCTTTATATTCAAGCTGTAAATGTTTAACCAAAACTTCATCAAATTTTTCTTTTTTAAGATAAATAGGCATCTCATAAATTGTTTTTAGATCAGGTGCTGAGAAAACAGATTCTTCATTTACATTTGTAAAAAGGGCAAGTTTTCTTTTAATCGGTTTAGGTAGAGGTTTTTCTGCTCTTCCTATTAAGATATCAGGTTGTATACCTATTGCCCTCAGTTCTTTAACAGAGTGCTGACTCGGTTTTGTTTTTAACTCTCCTGCAACAGATATATAAGGAACATAGGTAAGATGGACATAAACTGCATTCTCTTTCCCTAATTCCAATCCCATCTGTCTGATAGCCTCTAAGAAAGGAAGACTTTCTATATCTCCGACGGTTCCTCCTATCTCTACAATGGCTATTTCAGAATCACCTGCTGCTTTTTCTATTGCTCTTTTAATCTCATTTGTAAGATGTGGTATTACCTGAACTGTAGCACCTAAAAATGCACCTCTTCTTTCTTTTTGGAGAAGTGTGTAATAAAGTTTTCCTGATGTTGTGTTGTTGTACTTGGTAAGAGTTACATGTGTAAATCGTTCGTAATGTCCAAGATCAAGGTCTGTCTCTGCCCCGTCTTCGGTAACATAGACTTCTCCGTGCTGGTATGGATTCATTGTTCCTGGGTCTATGTTTAGGTACGGATCTAATTTCATTAATGTTATTTTGTATCCCATTGCTTCAAGAATAGCACCGATACCTGCTGAAGTTACACCTTTTCCTAATGATGAAAGGACACCACCTGTAACAAATATAAATTTTTGCAACTTCTTACCTCTTTGTATTTTATTTTTTCTTTAAAGATAATATTTTAACTCTAAAATCATATTGTTTTCATTGGAAAAAGTTTGAATTTTCCCAAAATTGGTATAGTGAATTTTTATCTATCTTAGCTGATATAATATAGTTGTTATATAAATTATAAAAAGGGTTTGGGATTTGGATATAAGTTCAATACTACTCAGGAAGAAGTATTCTTATTTTATATGGCTTTTTATCATTTTTGTGATTGGGCTGGTCATTGATTTTGCTTATCTAACTTTCAGTCCAAAAGAGTTTGGTTCCTATTTACATATCGGTTTATTGGGGATTTTGATATTTTTGCCCTTTGTTGCTTTTGAGGAAAACAAAATATGTGTTTTTAAATGTTTTCTTCTTGCCATTGTAAATGCAGTATTTGTTTATCTACCTGTTTTTCTTATCCAGTATAGTCAGAAATATTTTGCTTTGATTTTGTTCTTCATAATCGGAGCATCTTTTATTTCCTGTAAAAAGGTCAGAAAGAAAAATTGTGGTGAATAATTTGATAAAATATTTATTTAAACTAAATAAATAAAAGGGTGAAAATGAAACAGGAACTTCAAGAAAAAATAGTATCTCTTATTGAAAAGCAGATTCCGGAAATAAAAGATTTTAAAACTAAAATAAAATTAGATATTCCTAAAGAGGAAAAATTCGGAGACCTTTCACTTAATGCTGCTTTTTTGCTGGCTAAGGCTTTAAAAAAGAAGCCGTTTGAAGTGGCAAATCAGATAAAAGAGATTCTTGAGAAAGAAGATATCTTTGAAAATATTGAGGTGGTAGGTGGTTTTGTTAATTTCAGACTGTCTTTAAAATTTTATTTTGAGATTTTAAAACAGGCAATTGAAGAAAAAGATGAATACGGAAAGGCAAAAACTAAAGACAAAGGAACTATAAATGTTGAATTTGTGAGTGCAAATCCAACAGGCCCCCTTCACTTAGGACACGGAAGAGGTGCCGTCGTAGGGAATGTTCTTTCAAATCTTTACGATTATTACGGTTATTTTGTTGAAAGAGAGTTTTATATAAATGATGCAGGAAAACAGATCAGGAAATTAGGTGAATCAATATATGCAAGATTCAGACAGATAGAAGATCCATCCTATCCTTTTCCTGAAGACGGTTATCACGGAGAATATATAAAGGAAATAGCCCAGCATTTATACAAGTATGAAAGAGAAAAGATCCTTTCTATGGTTGACGAAGAACAGGCTATCGATTTCTGTGCCGAATTTGGAAAAGAGATGCTTTTAGAGCGTATAAAAGAAGACCTTAAAAGTTTCGGAGTTGAGTTTGATATATGGTTCAGTGAAAAATCTTTATACACATCTGGAAAAGTTGATGAAGCCATACAGTTTCTAAAAGAGAAAGGATACGTTTATGAAAAAGAAGGTGCTGTCTGGCTAAGAACTACAGAATTCGGAGATGATAAAGATAGAGTATTAATAAAATCAGACGGAAGCTACACTTACTTTGCAGGTGATATTGCTTACCATTATGACAAATTTAAAAGAGGATATGATTTTATTGTAAATGTATGGGGAGCAGATCACCACGGATACTTTCCGAGACTTAAAGCTGCCGTAATGGCTTTCGGCGTTCCTGAGGACTGGATAAGGGTTCTATTTATCCAGCTGGTAAAACTGTTCAAAAACGGAAAAGAAGTTAAAATGTCCAAAAGGTCTGGCGAGTTTATAACGCTGAAAGACCTGATTGAAGAAGTAGGAAAGGATGCAGTTATATACTTTTTCCTATCTAAAGACAGTAATACTCATCTGAACTTTGATATAGACCTTGCTTTGAAAAAAAGTAATGAAAATCCTGTTTATTATGTCCAGTATGCCCACGCAAGAATATCAAGTGTTTTTAGAGAAGCTAAGGAAAGGCTGGGCATAGATATTGAAAATCTTGAAGAGGTTAATTTAAATTTATTAAAGGAAGAAATAGAAAGACAGATAATGAAAAATATAGCATTTCTTCCTGATCAGATAAAAGAAATAGCAATAAAAGAACAACCTCATAGAATTACACAATTAACATATGAACTGGCAGCAAAACTGCATAACTACTACTATAATTATAAATTTTTAAATGAAGAAGATATAGAACTGACTAAAGCAAGATTGTACCTTTTAAAGGCAGTTAGAAACGCTTTACGAACACTATTTAAGTTAATGGGAATAACACCTGTGGAGAAGATGTGATGGATAGGGATTTAAAAGATTCTTTAAAAAAGATTGAAGAGAAAAAAAGCAGGTATGAAAAAACTGAAAGATTGATTTTGATCCTTTCAGGGCTGGTTTCAGTTTTGATCTTTGCCATTATAGGGCTTAATGTTTACACAGGTTTAAACACTAAAATATCAGAACCTGAAGTAGTTCTTTCCGAAGAACCTAAAAAACCAGAGCCTGTTGTAAAAAAAGAAGAATTAAAACCAACAGACAAACCTGCACCTGTAAAAATTTCAAAAGCTCAGGAAGAAAGCAAAAAGCAGTCTGCTGAAAATACTGAAAAAATTGAATCTAAAAAAGAACAAATCCACATCAAAACATCTGAAAGAATTGAAAAACCTTTAAAAACTAAAGAAGAGGTTAAAACAACTAAAAAATTAATCCAAAACAATGCATCTAAAAACCAAAATTTAAAGGCATTACCAGCACCTGTTATTCCAGAAAAAACTCCATCATTACATACTGAAAATAAAAGAGCAGAAACACAGTACAAATACTCTATTCAGCTTGCAGCATTCAAATCTAGAAAAAATGCAGAAAGATATATGAAAAAGTTGAAAATGAATAATACTTTTATCTATGAATCAAAAGGTTTTTACAGAGTAATGGTAGGAAAATTTAAAACAAAAAAAGAAGCCATAAAATACAAAAAAGAACATCGTATCAAAGGATATTTAAAAAGGATTGATTAATGCTTTCAATTATCAAAAGCGGGGGAACATTAGGGGTAGATGGATACATTATTGATGTTGAGGTAAACATATCTCAAGGACTCCCCCAGTTTATCACAGTAGGACTTCCGGATGCCTCTGTTAAGGAGAGCAGGGAAAGGGTTAAGTCAGCTATAACGAATATTGGTTTATCTTTTCCTTTAAGAAAAATAACCGTAAACTTAGCTCCTGCTGACATTGTCAAACAGGGAACACTTTATGATTTACCGATCTCTATCGGAATCCTTGCAGGTTCAGGTGTTATAAAGGAAGAAAGTCTTAAAGATGTTGCTTTCATCGGAGAACTTGCTTTAAATGGAAATCTCAGAAGGGTAAAAGGAATTTTACCTATTGCCCTTGAACTTAAAAATAAAGGATTTAAGCGTTTTATAGTTCCAGAAGAAAATGCAAAAGAAGCAGCCCTTGTGAAAGATTTAGATGTTTACGGATTTAAAAATTTGATGGATATTGTTGAGTTTTTAAACGGTGAGAAACAAGCTGAACCTGTTTCTATCTCACTTGAAGATGTTTTTGAGCCAGATTATTCGCTAATAGGAGATTTCTCAGAAGTAAAAGGTCAGGTATATCTGAAAAGAGCTCTTCAGATAGCAGCAGCAGGATTTCATAATGTGCTGATGATCGGATCCCCTGGAAGCGGAAAGACGATGATAGCACGTAGATTTGTCGGAATACTTCCACCTATGACATTTGAAGAGGCAATAGAAACAACAAAAATCCATAGTATCGCAGGTGTTTTAAAAGACTATATAGTTAGAGAAAGACCTTTTCGTTCGCCGCACCATACGGTATCAGATATTGCACTAATTGGAGGAGGATCCTATCCAAAGCCTGGAGAAGTAAGCCTGGCACATAACGGAGTTTTGTTTTTAGATGAGCTTCCAGAATTTAAAAGAACTGTTTTAGAGGTTTTAAGACAGCCAATAGAGGATAAAGTGGTTTCCATATCAAGGGCATCTGGAAGATTCGAATTTCCTGCAAAATTCCAGTTCATTGCTGCAGCAAATCCTTGTCCGTGTGGATATAAAAATGATCCACTCAAAGAGTGTAAATGTTCTCCAAAAGAGATAAAACGTTATTTAAGTAAACTTTCTGGGCCTCTTTTAGATAGGATAGATATATCTGTAAATGTTTTACCTGTTAAACCAGAAGATTTATCCAAAATGGAAGATGGAGAATCATCAAAAAGTATTAGAGAGAAAGTTTTAACGGCAGTTGAAATCCAGCGTGAGAGATTTAAAGATTATCCTATAAACTTTAATAGTGAAATGACGCCAGCTTTAATGAAAAAATTTATACAATTGGAACCAAAAGCAGAACAGACATTGAACCTTTCTGTTAAAAAATTTAACCTGACTGCCCGTTCTTACCACAGAATACTAAAAGTAGCCAGAACAACTGCAGACCTATCATCTTCGAAAAAAATAAAAACACAACACATTATCGAAGCAATAAATTTTAAACTGAATGAAGACCTATTGAATTAAGCCTGTATTCTGATATACTCGAAATATGAAGGCAGTCTGGAATAGCAACTTTCTTTATATTCCAATCTTTCCCTGTATTTATCAATTTTTAAATTATTTTTATCCACAACTTCTATAATACCTATCTTATCTTTTTTAAATACAAAGAAATCAGGTCTAATATCTGGAGGAACAAATCTGAAATAATCTTTTGCTATCTGTTTCGTTAAGATTTGCTTTGTATGGAGGGTGGTCATAGGTTTATAAATTCCGTAGTCTTTCTTTAAAATTTTATTTGCCACTTTTCTTTCCAGATCACTTTCAACAGGAATAAATATTTTTTCAGAGGCAACTGGAAGAATAAAAAATCTGTAAACTTTTCTTTTTCCAGAGAGCCTTAAATAAAAATACGGAGGGGAAATGATATTGGTGTAAATTTTTGCAATGTTTACAGCCTGCTCCCATACATATTCTGGGATAATCCAGCTTTTCATACCATCAAAATATCTATAGCTTTTATCCTGTCTTTTATTGGATGAGAGGATTTCACCTGTTTTAAAAAATACCTGTTTTTCTTTAAGTATCTCTTTTATGGTTTTTCCTTTTATCTTTAGATTTTCCAACTCTTTTTTCAAAAAGTAACCGACCAATTCTGTTTCTGGATTTACAATCTCTCCAGAAAGTCTTTTTTTTCCTTTATTTACTATATTAAATGCTTTTGCGTATGCTTCATCTAACAAAATAAAAATCAGATGGTTAAAATTTTTTATCTTTCTTTCGGCTTTATTAATGACCTGTATGTCTGTCGTTTTTTGTGTAGGTGTTGTTTTGAATAAAATTGCTTCTGACTTTATGTTTATCTCTATATTTTCTTCGGAGATAAAATTTTCTATACCATTTTTATAAAAAACACAATTTTCTTTATGTTCTCCAGCTTTTTTGGGATATGATTTCAGGTAATATCTGTTTTCAACTTTTGATATGTACATATCCACATTACAGGATACACATCTATTTTTTGACCTTGAATGGTATGCTTTACTTAAAATTAACTGAAAATTTTCAGATAAAATTTCTTTCTTTGTTCTTATTTTATAAAGCTGCCCTTGTATTTCTACAATCAACCTTACTCTAAGGGACAGCTTTCACCTTGAAGTTCTTCTAAAAGATGACCACATTTTTCTTTTTTCGCTTCTAAGTACTCTTTATTGTGAGGATTTGGATTTATAATAATTGGTACTCTGTCAACGACTTCCAGTCCGAAACCTTCCAAAGCCACAATCTTTCTTGGATTATTCGTGATAAGTTTCATTTTTCTCACGCCTAAATCTCTTAGGATTTGGGCACCTGTTCCGAAATCTCTCAGGTCGTTTTGAAAACCTAATTTATGGTTTGCTTCGACTGTATCATATCCCTGTTCTTGAAGTTTATATGCTCTGATTTTGTTTATTATTCCTATTCCTCTTCCTTCGTGACCTCTCATATAAACAAGTACACCTTTTCCTTCATCTGCAATCATCTTCATAGCTTTGTGAAGCTGGGATTGGCAGTCACATCTGAGGGAACCGAAAATATCTCCTGTTAAACATTCAGAATGAACGCGAACAAGAGTAGGCTCCTCAGGTTTTATATCCCCCATAACGAGGGCTACGTGTTCGGAACCATCAAGGGTGTTAATATAACCGTATATCTTAAATACACCGTATTTTGTAGGAAGATTTGCTTCTGCTTCCCTTTTTACAAACTGTTCTTTTTTAATACGATATTGGACTAAATCTGCAATTGTGATTATTTTTAGATCGTGTTCTTTTGCGAACTCAACAAGATCAGGAAGCCTTGCCATTGTTCCGTCTTCTTTCATAATCTCACATATCACACCTGCTGGATAAAGTCCTGCAAGTTTTGCAAGGTCAATGGATGCCTCAGTATGCCCTGTTCTTTCTAAAACACCACCTGGCTTTGCCATTAAAGGAAATACATGACCAGGTCTAACAAAATCTTGCGGTTTTGCGTCAGGGCTTACTGCCAATTTTATTGTAACTGCTCTATCATAAGCAGATATTCCTGTTGTAACACCGTATTTTGGATGAGCATCAATAGAAAGACAAAATGCAGTTCCTTTTGGATCTGTATTCTGATTTGTCATTAGTGGTATATCTAATTCTTCTAACCTTTCAGGTAAAAGCGTAAGACATATAAGTCCTCTGCCTTCCTTTGCCATAAAGTTGATAATATCAGAATTTACCTTTTCTGCGGCAATAACCAGATCACCTTCATTTTCTCTATCAGGGTCATCTACCACAATAACCATTTTGCCGTTTCTTATATCTTCTAATGCTTCTTCAATAGTGTTAAACTTTACGTCCATTATTCCTCCGTTTCAAGTAATCTAATTTTAAGTATATAAGATTACTCAAATGGAAATATTTTCAACTTACCAGCCTCTAAATATTGCGTGGCAGGAATTACATCCTTTTAACATATTTGCAAATTTTTCTGAAGCTAAATTTTTCTTTCCCTGCTTCATATAGATTTCTATATCTTTTGCATTAGACTTCACAATGTTATCAATGTTTATAAGTAATCTTTTAAAGTTTGCAGTTCTTCTTTCAGGTCTAACATATTTAAGCATTTCATCTGGGTTACTTGGATGATTAGCTATAATATGTGCATTTTCTATAATCTGTTGATCTCTGTCGTATAAAAATCCCCTTAAGATGTTTACTGTTGCATCTTCAAAACTTTTCATCATTTGTTGAAGTGTGTTCGGTTGTTCACCTGCAAATGAGATCATTGGAACAAGTAGCAAAGCAAAAATAACTTTTTTCATAGCCATAGCCTCCGTTTTTAATATACTTTCTCCCAGTATTCTTTTAAATACTTCAGTTTTCTTTCTACCCAGTCCATATTATTTAAATACCAGTCAACTGTTTTTTGTATTCCTTCTTCAAACTTGACTTTTGCTTCCCAACCAAGTTCATTTTTTATTTTATCTACATTTAATGAATATCTGTAGTCGTGTCCTGGTCTATCTTTCACATATTCTATGAGATCTTCAGATTTTCCTAATATATTTAATATAGCTTTTACAACTTCTATATTTCTTCTTTCTTCACCACTTCCTACGTTATAAATTTCGCCTTCCTGTCCTTTCTCTATTATTTCAAAAACCGCATCAGCACAATCCGAAACAAATAACCATTCTCTAATATTCAACCCCTTTCCATATACAGGAACAGGTTCATTATTCAATGCTTTTAAAATTACCACAGGTATTAGCTTTTCTGGATACTGCCACCAGCCATAGTTGTTGGAAGGTCTTACCGTTATAACAGGAAGTCCAAATGTTCTTTGGTATGCTCTACCAAGCATATCTGCAGATGCTTTACTGGCTGAGTAAGGTGAACTTGGATTTAAAGGTGTATCTTCGTAAAACTGACCTGTTTCATCTAAATCACCGTAAACTTCATCTGTAGCAATGTTTATAAATTTTTTAATATTACTATTTTTAGCAGCATCTAATAAAACCTGTGTCCCCCTTACATTTGTGTTTATAAATGGTGTTGCATCTAATATGCTTCTGTCAACATGGCTTTCTGCTGCCCAGTGAACAACAACATCTGGTTTCTCCGTTTTAAAAATATGTCTGATAAATTCTTCATTTTGAATATCAGATTGATAAAATTTTATTTTGTTTTCTACATCTTTAAGTCGTTCCATATCCCCTGCATAAGAAAGGTTATCTACCACGACAGTTTCATAACCTTTATCTACTGCCTGTCTTACAAATTCACTTCCTATAAACCCAGCTCCACCTGTAACTAATAATTTCATTTAAAACCCCCTTTTAATAAATTTTATAAAGTTATTATAAAACTTTTCAGACCTGTTCTAAAATTTTATAAATGTATGCTATTGCTATAAAAATTAACCAGAATACAAGTATAAATATTATTCCGAATTTAAGTGTAAGAAAAAAAACTTTAAAAATTAAATAGACAAGATACGGAACTGCAATAAGAACAACTAGAAAAACTAAAGCGACTAACAACAGAACAAAAAATGCAATTAAATAGTTTTTAAAACCTAAATCTTTAGTTTCATAAAGTCTCATGATTACTCATAAACTTTTATATGTTTATATAAAGTGTCCCTTTCCACAGGAATTTTTCCTGCTTCTTTTATAAGTCTTATTAATCTATCTTTTTGTTGTTGTGTTGGAGATTTTGCACCTGCGAAATGTGCGATTTTCTCTTCCATAACTGTTCCATCCATATCATCTGCACCAAAGTTTAATGCAACCTGTGCCACTTTTTCCCCGATCATTACCCAGTATGCTTTTATATGTGGAACATTGTCTAAAATAAGTCTTGAAACTGCTATCGTTTTCAGGTCATCAATTCCCGAAGTGTGTTCTGTTATTTCAAGGTCATTATTTTCAGGTTGATATGCCAGAGGAATGAAACAGGTAAATCCTCCTGTCTCGTCCTGAGCTTCTCTTACTTTTAACATATGATCAACTCTTTCTTCTTTTGTTTCAACATGTCCATAAAGCATTGTTGTTGTAGAATGGAGTCCTAATCTGTGTGCGATTTTGTGAATTTCAAGATATTTTTTCCATCCTATTTTTGTCGGGGCAATTATTCTTCTTACTCTCGGCGAGAATATCTCTGCACCACCACCTGGAAGGCTGTTAAGCCCAACTTCTTTAAGTTTAATCAAAACTTCTTCATAACTTAAATTTGATAGCTGTGAAAGATAATCTATTTCAACTGCAGTAAACGCTTTTATATGTAAGTCTGGAAAATTTTTCCTTAGAATTGCCACAATATTTAAATATCTTTCAAAATCCCAATCAGGATGCAATCCTCCTACGATATGAACTTCCGTAGCTCCATTTTCTATGGCGTATTTTGCTTTTTCAATGATCTGTTCATAATCCATTTCATAGGCTTTAGGACTGTTTTTATCCATATCAGCAAAAGCACAGAACTTACAATCTAATGTACATACATTTGTAGGATTTATCTGTCTATTCATAACAAAATAAGCATATTTTCCGTTCTTTTTTTCTGTTACATAATTTGCAAGAGAACCTAATGTAAGCAGATCATTTGTATTAAAGAGTGTTACTCCATCTTCAAAGGATAAACGTTTTTCGTCAAGAACTTTATCAACAATAGGAATTAGATTTTTATCTTTTAAGAACTTTAAACTGTCCTGTATATCTAAAAATTGCATTAATGTTTCCTCCGAAAAATTAATAACTTAATTATAATATATAAAAGTAATGGAGGTTTTGTATCCTATGAAAATCTTTACCTTATTTTTCCTTATTTTTCTTTTTTCTACGGTTCAGGCAAAACCGTTATCAATAGTATCTTCTGACGGTTTTGTTCTCAAAGGTTTTTTAAACTATCCAGAAATAAAGAAAGACAAATACCCTGTTATCATCTTTGCCCATCAGTTTTCTACAACACATGTTATCTGGTCTGATTT
Source organism: Hydrogenothermaceae bacterium (assembly GCA_027030405.1). GTDB lineage: Bacteria > Aquificota > Aquificia > Aquificales > Hydrogenothermaceae > JALSSE01. The sequence goes on from JALVEZ010000136.1 coordinate 18,324, forward strand.
TGCAAAAAGGTTAAATCAGTTAGGATATGCAACCTTACTGATAGATTTAAGAGGACACGGTTTATCAACTATCAAGAATGGAAAAAAAGTAGAGATAATCCCTTTCAAAGGTGGCTCATTGGCAAACCTTTTTGCAGTCTTTAAAAAGAGCAATGAACTCGTAAATTTCAAATTCATTCCCGAGGATATCGTTCTCTGGATAGAATATTTAAAAGAAAATGAAAAGATAGATGAAAAAAGAATCGGACTAGTAGGTTCTTCACTGGGGGCAACATCAGTAATCCCAGTGGTTTTAGATGAAGATCTTTCTTTTGTTATTTCCATATCCCCTGGATCACCTTCTTTATTAGGAGATAAAGAAAAGTTTGAACTGGCTCTCAGTTCATTTTTAAACCCTTTTCTATTTGTTGCATCTGTAAATGATCCAATAGGTTCTGGTAAATATATCCAGAGATATGTTGAAAAAACACCTAATGGAATCAGTATGCTTTTATCTGGAAATAAACATGGTGTATCTCTTTTGCCGAGAATAGAGGAAATGCTGATTGCATTTATACAAAAACATTTATAAGATTGACATTTAGACGCAGCAAAACTAAAATTAACTAAAATATATTGGGAGGAACTTTTATGTTTCGAAAAGGAATGGTAACTTTACTGTCTCTATCTTTTGTTTTTCTAATGTCTTGCGGTTCCATAAAACATGCTTATGACGAGGCACATACACGCTATATTTTTAAAAAAATGAGGCAGCTTGCAAAAGCTCAAACAATGGTATTTGTTTATAGAGATGATTCTCTAAATAGTATTGAAAGACCTGTTAATTGTTTTTTAGATGATAAATTCATCGGTATTTTAGAAGATAGCACCTTCTTAATGGTTCCTACAAAATACGGAAAACATATGATCTATTGTGGAGTAAATGTTCCAACGCACGGTTCTTCATACTCAAAATTTAGAATATTTACCGTAAATGGAAGAAGGGATTTTTATATAAAGATTTCTCAAGGTGGAATAGTCGTACCATCTTTAAAAATAAAATTCAAAAGAAGATTACCTTCCGATTTCTTTGATGATTATAGACTATCAAAAGGCTGTGTTTTCTGCCTGAAATACATAAGGTAAAGGCCATGTGATAAGGATTCTTAATGAAAGGAATCATAAATGGTTGAAAGTTTTGAAGATATCAAAAAGGATTTTCTGTTTACAGATGAGGATGTTCAAAGGATCCTTAAGTTAAAACCTGTAATGGAAAAGTATGCAGATGAATTTATAGATAGATTTTATTCATACATTTCCCATTTTGCGGACACTAAAAAATATTTAAACACAGAAGAAAAAATCAGGAAACATAAAAGAGCTTTAAAAAAGTGGTATCTTGATCTTTTTTCTGGAAAATACGACTACGAATATTTTGTAAAACTTTATAAAATAAGTGAAACACACGTTAAAATCGGATTGCCTACTCACTACATAAACTCTTCCTTCAATTTTATAAGAAATTTTATTATTCAAAAAATAAATCAGGAATTAGGATTAACCGAAGAACGGAATAAAGCGGTTACCTCAATTGGAAAACTTTTGGATATTAATCTTGATGTTCTTACAAGTGCTTATAGAGAAGAAGAGTTGAGCAAGTATGTTTATATGACTGCCATTGAAAAGCATATACTAAAATTTTCAAAGAGGTTTACAGACCTTTTAGAATTTGGTCTTGTTTTAGCTTTGATTATTGTTTCCTTTTTTGGATTTTCTCTTTTTGCAAAAGATTTCTACCATCTAATTTTTATGCATGTTGATTATACATATGGAATTTTAACGATCTTAGGTGATTTACTTATCCTGTGGGCTATTGTAGAGCTTATGAATGAAGAGCTTAACCATCTAAAAGGTGGATCGTTTGCTATTACTGCATTTATTGCTCTTGCAATTGCTGCAATTCTCAGAAAAATATTGATTATTTCTTTATCCCCTGAAAAAAAGATGGATCTGATTATTTACGGAATGATAGTTTTAGTTCTGAGTCTGTCTTACTGGCTCTTGTATAAACAAAATAAAAATAGAGCCTGATTATTTCATAAAGTTAAGTAGACTTATATCTTTATTTTGAGAAATTGATGCCAGTAATGCTTCATACGCAGTTCTGGCTTTTTCCAAATTAGATATAGTTCCTGCATAATCTGTGTCTTCCAATGCAGAAATAAGCTCATTGTAATTTACCTTTATTGTTTCATTTTGTTGTTTTAAGTTGTCTATCACATTTATCTGCGAACCTATTTTTGATCTATACTGCATTACAGCATCTAAACCTTTATCAAACGCTTCTAATATTGATATATTTCCGTAAGCTTCACCGTTCACTGTAACATTTATCTTTTCTGAATGTAGTCTTGTTAAATCCCCTGAGTCTATAATTTCTATGATTTTATCAATGGCTTCTACCATTGCCATTTTATTGCTGTTTTCGTTCACCCCTAAATAATTTTTCCCGTTAAATGTGGTATTGAGTTCTACTCCTTTTGATACTGGAACTGTTGTTTCAACCGTTTCACCTTGATAACTTCCATCTGAAGCTATAGGATTAACCTGTGATTTTACTCCACCGAATAGTGATGTATCTCCCACCTGAACATTTGCTTGATTTACGATGTAATCTCTCATTGATTGGAAAAAATCCCTTAAAACTTCTGCATCTTCAGAATCCAATACACCTGTATTAAGTAATCTGATTATTTCTACTCTTGTTTCCTGCCCTGTATCAACTATACTTCCTAATGTGGACTCTGCTATGTCAAGAGTAGAACGAACCATTGACATATTTCTGCTGTAAACTTCTAAATCATCTGAAAGATTTTTCAGTCTTAAAGTTCTAACACTATCAACTGTATTATCAGAAGGTTTTAATATTTTCTTACCTGAAGCTAATTCTTCTGTAAATCTTTGTAAATCTTTTTCTTTTATCTTGTCGTACTTATTAAACGTGTCAAAAAACGCTATATCAGGTATTCTCATAACATCACCACTTAATTTTTATTCTTTTCGGCTTTTATTATCGGAATAAGTTTTAAATATTTTAGCTTGATTTTTTATTTTTATAAAAAGAAAAAGCAGAGGCTTCAAAGCCTCTACTTTCAAGGATTATCTTGTTTGAGTTGATTGTTCTTTTGTTGATTTTAATATTTTTTCAACATCTTTAAATAATCCTTTTGCTTTAACTGATTTTTCTTTGATTGCTTTTTCTAATACTTCAATTTTAGCTACCAATGGTTTTATATCCTGTTCTGAAGATATGTATCCGAGTGCTTTTGCTAATTTGATATTTCTTTTTGCTTCTTCAAGAAGTTTTAAAGCAGTATCAGGATCGTTTTTATAAATTTTTTCTGCATCGTTTACAAGTATTGAAGCTATTGCTATTGGTTTTGGAATAATTGTTTTTTCTATTTCTAGTGAACCTAATGCGATAGCTAATGACTCCATTGCTTTCTCTTTATTTCCTTTTTCAAGGAATTTTTTCGCAAGATCAATAGCCTGCTTGTAAATTGCTATTGGTAAGTACTGTGTTTCTATAACAATTTCATCTCTTAATGCTTCCAATAAAGCTCTTGCTTTGATGAAATCATTTCTTTCTACTGCTTTTTTTACTTCTTTAGCAACTTTTTCAGCAGTTTTTATATCTGTGATTCCGTTTACTTCAAAAATAGTTACTGCAATAGGTAATCTTTCCAGCTTACCTTTGTACTCTTTTGAAATTTTTTCCATTTTCTTTTGAAGATCATCAAGAAGTTTTTTTGCCTCATCAACTTTGTTGTGTGAAAGCAAAAATAAAACTTTTTGACCTTCTAAGTAAGCGTTTAAAGCCTCTTGAATAACTTTTTCTACCTGCGTTTCTTTGGCCTTTTCCATTGAACGCTTACCAGAACTCTGGATTAACTGCTGAGCCTTCTGCTCTGAACTTTTTTCCTGAGCTGAAACTAAACCTGTGAGTGTCAGGAATACACTCATTAAGACGAGAAAAAACTTTCTCATTTTTCGTACCTCCTAAAAATTTTTTGTATATTTACAGTTTAGTATCTTATTATACTTATGTCAAGATTTTTTATATGGATAGACTAATAAAAAATTAGTATTGAAAGCTAAATAAATAGAATTATATTTTCTGTATGAATTATAGAAAGATAGTTATACAACCTTACGAATTAGAAGATTTTAGACATTTAAAAGATTTAGCTATTATGCTTGAAGGAATTTTTCATCTTCCTGTGAAAATAAAAAAAGATAGATATTTGCCTTCTTATGCATTAAACCCTTTTAGAAATCAATACAATGCTGTTGAGATACTAAAAGATCTATATCCTGTCAGGGAGGCAGAAGGAGATATTATTTTAGGTATAACTGATAAAGATCTCTACTCAGATAATTTGAATTTTGTTTTTGGAGTAGGCTCCCCTGTATTAAAAACGGCTGCTATTTCATTAAAAAGATTGAACAGCAGTTTTTACGGTTTTCCTGAAGATAAAAAATTATTTTTTGATAGGATACTGACAGAAGCTGTTCATGAAATCGGGCATGTTTTTGGACTTGATCACTGCCCTAATCCGTATTGTGTAATGTACTTTTCAAATTCTATTCAGGATACAGACACTAAAGGTTTTATGTTTTGTGAAGATTGCAAAAACAAATTAGATAGAACTAAAAATCTTACAGTCAGTTCTTGATCACTGTACCTACACCTTCCCGTGTGAATATTTCAAGTAATACGCAGTGGGGTATTCTACCGTCCAAGATATGTGTTTTCTTAACTCCCTGTTCCAGTGCATCTATACAGGCTTTAACCTTCGGAATCATCCCTCCGTGTATAATTCCTTCTTCTATAAGTTTATTTGCTTCATCTACTGTTATGGTTGAAATTAACTTTCCTTCTTGATCTTTAACACCTTCAATATCGGTTAAAAAAATAGCCTTTTCTGCTTTTAATGCTCCAGCAACTGCTGAAGCCACAAAATCTGCATTTATGTTATATGCGTTTCCATACTGGTCAAATCCGATCGGAGCTATAACTGGGATATAGTTTACAGTGTCAAGATGCTTTAAAATAGACGGATCAACATATTCTACTTCCCCAACATGTCCTAAATCAATTAGTTCTGTAGGTCGAAAACCATCCATCTTTTTAAAATATTCTTCAGCATCTAATTTTTTAGCTCTGATTAAACCACCATCTTTTCCTGTAAGACCAACAGCTTTTATATGTCCCCCTGCATACTGGTTTATAAGCTGAACAATTGATTTATTAACAAGTCCACCTAAAACCATTTCAACAACATCCATAGTTTCTTTATCTGTAACTCTTAAACCACCGACAAACTTAGACTCTAATCCCATTCTTTTTAAATAAGAACCTATTTGAGGGCCTCCTCCGTGGACTATCACAGGATTGATCCCTAGATATTTAAGCATAAGTATATCCTGAGCAAATGCTGCTTTAAGCTCTTCATTTACCATTGCATTTCCGCCGTACTTTATAACAAATGTCTTTCCCCTAAACTCTGTTATATACGGCAAAGCTTCCATTAATATGCTTGCTTTTTCTACTAATTTCTCCATTGCTTTTCCTTCTGTGGAATATTTTTTGAGAGTTTAAAGTATATTGGTTTTTGAAAAATGCTTCAAGAGATATAGGTTATTCTACTTCTACCCTGTTTCTTCCTCTTTCTTTGGCACGATAGAGAGCTGTATCTGCTCTCTTTATAAGGTCATCTATGCTTTTATCTTCTTCAGAAATTTCTGATACTCCAAAACTGGCAGTAACTTTTTCCACTTTATCAAAATTATAATTTTCAATTATGGATTTCAATTTGTTTGCAAGTTTATTTGCTCCGTTTATATCAGTTTCTGGAGTTAAAATTATGAATTCTTCACCTCCAAAACGGGCAAGGAAATCATTACTCCTGATATTTTCTTTTACCAGTTTAGCAATCTTTTTGAGAACATGATCACCAATCTGATGTCCATATGTATCATTAATCTTTTTGAAATGGTCAATATCAAAGATTATCGCTGATAGAGGTCTGTTATATCTTTTTGATCTGCTGAATTCAAGCTCTGAAATTTCATTGAATTTTGCTCTATTATTCAGATTCGTTAATGCATCTGTATTTGCTAAATGCTGAAATTTTTCCTTAGCCTTTTCGTTATAAATTAAAATACCTATCAATAGCAGAATAAGAATTTCACCGAATATAAGGTTTTCTAAAAAAATCTTATTCATAATAGGGATAGCCTTATCTTTTTGATAGGTTATCAAATATCCGACTTTTTTATTTAGATGGTAATCTTTAACAGGAATAAAAATAGCTAGATACCAGCTATCCTGTATCTTTACTGGAACTGCAAATCTCTGCATACTTTCTATTTTAAATCTTATTTTCTCTTTTATATTTTTATTTATAAAAATTATTGCTTTATTTATTTTTGTAGAATTGTAATAAAAATTCGGATCTAAATCAGACTGAACATAACTGCTGACTCTTTCTTTTAGTTTCCTATTCAGGATAAAATCTTTATGAATGATTATTGTGTTTAATAATCCATAAACTTTTTGAATATCTTTTTGAACTGCCGAATACGGAAGATTGATTTCAATAATTCCCACATATTTATTTTTATAAAAAAGGTGTTTTATATATTTATAACCGTCAATTCCAGAAAGAAATTTATAATTTTTGTTTTGTGATTTTGAAGGTTCAAAAATTTCATCGCCATACTTGTCTGGATTGTGCATTCTTAAAAATATTGTTCCATCTGGAAGTTTTATATAGAATTCATCAAAACCTATTTCTTTTAAATTTTTATATACATCTTTTAGTTCAGAGTATATTTTTTTTCTTGTATTTTTTGTATTTTTAATTCGGTAAAGCTCTTTAGAAAGAGGATGTTCCAACTGATTAAAAACAAATGTTATTACGTGTGAATAACCGCTGATAATACCTTTTAGCTGTAACTGTATTTGATTTATTTTTTGATTTATATACATCTCCTCTGTTTTTTGTCTATCAAAATACAAATAAACAATAAGTAAAATATTTAAAATCA
>JALVEZ010000137.1 GCA_027030405.1 Hydrogenothermaceae bacterium
AGAAGATCTAAAACATAACCTTGAAGATTTTTATCCAAAGCTTGCAGGTATACAGTTTCACGAAAAATTAGGAACAATGTTAGATAAAGTCAAAAGAAACGGTGAAATTGCAATGTTGCTGTCTGATGAGCTAAAAATAGAAAACACTAAAGATTTGGCAAGAGCGAATAAGCTGTCTAAATGCGACCTTCTTACAGAAATGGTTAAAGAGTTTGATGAACTTCAAGGAATAATCGGAATGCATTATGCTCTAAAACAAGGTGAAAAAGAGGAAGTCGCCAGAGCAATATACGAGCATTATCTTCCGAAAACAGCAGATGATGAACTTCCTGAAACAAAGTTAGGAACTGCCCTTGCAATAGCAGATAAACTTGACACAATTATATCTTTCTTCTCTATAGGAGAAAAACCAAAAACAGGAGCAGATCCATTTGGTCTCAGAAGAAATGCAATAGGAATAGTAAGGATTTTAGTAGAAAAAGGTTTAGATATTGACCTGAAAGGACTGATCGAAAGAATGATAGTCGTAAAAGATCTATCAAATCTCTATAAAAGAACATTGGTCGTAAATAAAAAAACGAAAGAAGAGATAGAAATAAACATAAAAGATGTAAAAGACGATGTTTTAGATTTTATATTAGGAAGATTTCAGGCTTACATGTCTTCAAAAGGTTTTCCAACAGACATAATAAATGCAGTAGTATCCACAAAAGATTTTAACCTTTACGGAAACTATCTAAAAATAAAAGCAATTACAGAACTGAAACAAAATCCAGAATTTGATGAAATAATGACTGTATTTAAAAGGGTGGGGAAAATTATTCCTGTAGGGTTTAAAGCTTCATTTGATAGAAATTTATTAAAAGAAAAACAGGAGATAATTCTTTATGATAAATTTGAAGAAATTCAAAAGGAAGTGGAAGAAGACATTGTAAAGAAAGATTATAAAAAAGCTTTAATGGATATAGTAAAACTGAAGAAATATATAGATGATTTCTTTGATAACATAATGGTCATGGTTGATGATGAAAAACTGAAAAATAACCGATTGAGTCTATTGAAAAAAATAAATGATTTATTTAGAAAATTAGCAGATTTTACTAAGATAAATGCTTAGGAGGAAAAATATGTCAAGAGAAAAAGATTTAGTTTTATGGCTTGATGAAGTAGGGATGGAAGACGTTGAATTAGTTGGGGGTAAAAATGCTTCATTAGGTGAGATGATAAAAGGTTTATCCCCGAAAGGAATAAAAATCCCGATGGGGTTTGTAGTAACAGCAGCTGCATATAGATATTTCATAGATTACAACAACTTACAGGAAAAGATTAGAGAAGCATTAAAAGGTCTTGATCCAAATGATGTTGAGGATCTACAGAAAAGGGGTCTTACCGTAAGAGAAATGATAAAAGGTGGAGAGTATCCTGAAGATTTAAGACAGGAAATTTTAAAAGCTTATGAAAAACTCAGTGAAATGTACGGTCAGCACAGAGTTGACGTTGCTGTTCGTTCATCTGCAACTGCAGAAGACTTACCTGATGCTTCATTTGCAGGGCAGCAGGAAACTTACTTAAATATAAAAGGTGATGAAACCCTTTTAACAGCTATCAAAAACTGTTTTGCTTCTTTATTTACAGATAGAGCTATCTCTTACAGGGAATCTTTTGGATTTGACCATTTCAGTATCGGACTTGCAGTTGGTGTTCAAAAAATGGTTCGTTCTGATCTTGCAAGTGCAGGTGTTGCATTCTCACTTGATACAGATAGTGGATTTAAGGATGTAGTTCTTATCAATGGAGCATATGGACTTGGGGAGATGGTTGTTTCAGGTGCTATTACACCTGACGAATTTTTAGTGTTTAAACCGACTTTAAAAGAAGGATACGAATCTATAATTGAGAAAAAGTTAGGTAAAAAAACACACAAAATGATTTATGGCTCTTCTCCTGAAGAAAGGGTAAAAGTTGTTCCAGTGTTACCTGAAAACCAGAAAAAATTCTGTCTTCCAGATGAAGATGTTCTTAAACTTGCAAAATGGGTTATGGATATTGAAGACTACTACTCAGAAAAATATGGTAAATGGACTCCAATGGATGTCGAATGGGCAAAAGATGGTGAACTCAACGAGATGTTTATCGTTCAGGCAAGACCTGAAACAGTCCACTCAAGAAAAGACCACTCTAAAATTGTTACATATAAAATAGTTGAACCTTTAGAAGAAAGAATGAAAAAAAGAATCGTAGAAGGTATTGCAGTTGGTGATAAAGTTGCATTTGGAAAAGTTAAAAAAATGAACTCTATTCAAGATGCTAAAGATTTTGAAGCAGGAGATGTTTTAGTTACAGACATGACTGATCCAGACTGGGAACCAATTATGAAAAAAGCAGCGGCTATTGTTACAAACAGAGGTGGTAGAACATGTCACGCCGCAATTGTTGCAAGAGAACTTGGTGTGCCAGCAGTAGTTGGGACAGGTAACGCAACAGATGTTTTAAAAGATGGACAGGAAGTGACAGTATCCTGTGCTGAAGGTGAAGTTGGATATGTTTATGATGGAAAAATAGAGTATGAAGTAGAAGAAGTTGATATAAATACACTTCCAAAAACAAAAACTCCAATTATGATGAACGTTGCATCTCCTGAAGGTGCTTTCAACTTCTCATTCCTACCAAATGCAGGGGTAGGACTTGCAAGAGAAGAATTCATAATTAACAACTACATTTCTATCCATCCATTAGCATTAATTAAGTTTGACGAAATTAAAGAAAAAGATCCAGAATTAGCAGAAACAATAGAAGAAAAAACATTTGGATATGACAATAAAGAAGAGTACTTCATCA
>JALVEZ010000138.1 GCA_027030405.1 Hydrogenothermaceae bacterium
TCATATGTTCCATCTTGGTTGGCCTGTACAACTTCCAGAGCCAATCTAAATAAATTCATAGGTACAATCTCTTGGCTCAGTGGGCAAAGCCAAAGAAAACGTTGAGAAGCTCCCTTAAGATTTGCACAATTTCCGTAACTTATTAATACATTTTTTATAGCATATCCTATCATACAATCTTCTATACCAGTTTACGTTCTGACGATGATATGTTAAATAAAGTAATGACTGAATGATATTATGAATCGTACATAAGAGTACGGCTTCTTTTGTTTGATGCAAAGGTGTTCCAAACCCCTTAATAAATGAATCCTGAAGTTTTGCTATTGTTACAGGTCTATAGATAGGAATTTCCAATAAAGTACTTAAGTGATAATAAAAATAGCTTGAATCCCAATATATTATTCCGTATTTTGGTAACTCTAGATCCAAGACGACGATTTCATCTTTATGAACGAGTATATTTACAGGGGCAAAATCTCCGTGAATTCCTGCGACCATACGATCACTCTCTGGAACGCATTCAATAAGCTGTTGGCAAAAATTTATGATCTTTGTTCTAAACTCATTAGAAAAATGCGACTTTTGATGATATACTAACTTCACTAATAATGAATCTAAATAATGAATTATTGGATCAAAATCAAATGGCTCTAGGTCTTGTCTACGAGTAATTTGTTGAAAAATAGACAGCCACTTGCCACATTTCCAACATATCCATTTAAGTTTTTGCAAGTTAGATTCAACAGGATAAAATTTTGCTTTTTGCCGTATAATTGACCATACATCCGTCCCAAGACTTTCTTTGGTAATTAGCGTTAGCCATTCTGGAAAACAGGCAATCGGTTCAATTGAAGCATAGCCAGGGAACTGCGTTAACGCATTATGAAGATATTGCATGTTTTCATATGACTCAATAATATACTGCTCCAATTTTAAATGTTTTTGAGATATAACATCTTTATTTTTGTTGATCTTGATGTAGATATTCTGGTTAATGCTATCATTAAGGCTAACTTTATATTTATAAGTATCCCAGTATAACCCGTTATATAGAGACAGTTGTTTTAGATTGACTATACGATTACCTTCAAAATACACATAAGAATGTGTTTTTAACTCTTCAAGAACTTTCTTTAAATATTTTTGTGTATTTTGTTTCTTAGAAGTAAACTGAGTTTTATTATTAGTTAGAGGTTTCACCGCTTAATAGCTATTAATAGAATTCTGAAAATAGGATCTATCTGCATCTTTTGTAGACTTATAATAAATCTTTTAAATTTTCTTTTCCTTGATATAAGCTCTTCAGAAGACAATAATTTTACTTTAAAAGCATTTTTTTTTAATAATCTAATTAAGCTCCACTTATACATTGAATTTTTTAGCTCTCCAAATTGGTCATATTCTCTAATTAATTTAGTATAAATATTGGGCTCATATAAAAGAATCGATGCTTTTCCTTTTAGAATCTTCAAACATTCCTTAATTATTTTATTTTTATCCTGAAGATGATGCATGGTATCATAAAAAATAATTGTATTATATTTTCCTACTCCATCAAATTCTTTGCCTTCCTGCACCAATAACATATCAACCTTAAATTCTTTAAATTTACTGAAAGCGCTTTGTCTAATATCAAGCAAAGCCACTTCCCTATTTTTCCTAACTAATTCCTCAACCAACGTGGTGTTACTTGCCCCAAAAATTAAAACTCTATCACCGATAAAATTTTCTGCTACCGCCACTAGACTTTTAACGTGCTCAGTTGCTTCAATCTTTTTTTTCATATCCATTACAATCCTTCCAAATTGAATAATCAGAAAGAACGAGAACCTAATAATGCTTTTTTCATATAACAAGACGTTGATAGACATTTTCAAGCTGTTCGCCTATGGCGTCCCAGCTATATTTCGCTTTAACTAAATCATACGCTGCTCTCGATACGCCTGAGGCAAACCTTTCTTTTTCAAATAGAGCGATAATTGATTTCAAAAACAAATCTTTGTTATCAGCTATACAAATATGCAGATTATTTTTGCATTCGATACCTTCAGCTCCTTTGGAAGTTGAAACAACAGGGATCCTCATTGCCATAGCTTCCAAAATTTTCAACCTCGTTCCTCCACCAGAAAAAAGAGGAACAATAAAAACAGCAGCCCGCTTCACATATTCTCTGACATCATACACTGATGCGGCTATATTCACTTGTTCATCAATGTATCTGTATAGCTCTTTTTGCGGATTACGACCTACAATCCAAAAATGGCTTTTAGGCTTCTCCTTTATTAATCTAGGCCATACATTTTGCAAAAACCAAATAATTCCCTCAACATTAGGTCGCCAATCCAACGAGCCAACATAAATCAAGCTATAAGGTTCTGGAGTCCTATCAATACTAAAAAAATTTATGTCGACGCCATTCGGAATAATACTAACTTTATCCTTTTTAACAAATTTCTTTATCATCTCAGCATCATTGGAGGAAACAACTCCCACAGCGTCAACACGATTAAGAGTATCAACTTCGAATTTTTGAATTTTTTTCATCTGATTTTTTAAATAAATTTTCCAAAATAAATTTTTTTCGGAGTTCCTCAAAGAATTAATTAAATGCGTCTCAAAATTGTGTTCATCAAGATATACTTTACTCTCTTTATCTTTAAAGGCAGATAGATATATCGCAGCATCAAGATGATCAAGATGAATTATATCAAAATCCATCAATCTCATCTCCCTATTAATTATATTTAAAATTAATTTATTGTAACAGCTAAAAACATGAACAAATGGTTTTGGATTAAATAACGATAAAAATAAAAAAAG
>JALVEZ010000139.1 GCA_027030405.1 Hydrogenothermaceae bacterium
GTAATTTCTTTTGTCCTGCCTGTTTTTGGCAACCTTGAAATCTTTGCTGTAATGTTTGAACTTTATTTTTTGTCATTCTAAATGCTGGCCAGTGATCTGCTGCAGTTGTTCCTTTTATACCGTTGTATTCAAATCCAAGAGGTTTTAACCATTGCATTCTGAGAACTTTTCCTGCTGCGAATTCGTGACATACCTGACAGGATAAATATCTTTTTCCTCTTTTCAGTCTAAAAAGATAAACTCCGTAGTCATACGCCTTTTTAGCTTCAGGTGATGTAGTATCAACATTTATCTTTGTTCCTGCTGCAAGATAGAAAAGGTATGTTGTTAATGCTGTGTTCTCTTTACTTTTTAATGAAAATGGTTTTACACCCTGATGTTTGCTCTGACATATCTGTATTCTCTGTTCTAAATTGATAATACTTTTTGCATCTTTATCATATTTTGGATAGTAAGCTGCTGCGGTGGCAACCCTGTCTTCAACTTCTCCATTTTTTGTATGACACGATGCACAAGATAGATTTTTAGGGCCCATAGGTTTTTCAAACAAAGCCCCTCCAACTTCTTCTGCAAATACTTCTCCTGGGTTAATTCCTTCTTGATAAAGAGCCCAGTCTTCTTCTGATATTGCCTGACCAGGGCCTTCCTGTGCCAGAGAAGGAATTGATAATGCTGATATTGTTAATATTCCTGTCATTATCAACTTTTTCATTTTTGTCTCCTCCTATCCTTTTGGTTTTATCTGGATAGTTTTTTCTGTAACTTTTCCGTCATTTTCTGTCCAAACAATTTTTAGTGGAGCTGCTTTAGTAACTTTGAGATTGAATGAAATGAATGGATTTGCACTTACAGATGGGAATAGATCCATCCACGTAACTTTTTCATCACCGTAAAAAACTTCGATTTTCTTTACGTATTGAGCAGGAATGATTTTTCCTGTTTTTTTGTCTTTTTGTAAACCTGTGTGCATAGGGTGCATTATTATTGATGCTATAGTTACTATATCTCCGACTTTATATCTTCTTGGTTTTACTTTTATTAATGCTGTTCTTGCCATTTTAAACTCCTCCTTAATTTTTTAAAATTTAATAATTAACCACATCCACCGATTGTAACTTTTACCGGTTTTTCAGCTTTTAAAAATGTTCCGTCACTTAATTCAGCAATTGCCACAACATCCATAGTTTTAGCAAGTCTTATTCTTGTAGAGATAAAAGCTCTTCCGTTTGCCGGTGTTAGATGTGCACTTATAGATCTTGGATCAAAATTTTTCTTTGCAAGGATATGAATAGCTTTTACATAATTCCCTTCTTCCATAGGATGATTAACGGTAACTTTAACAGGAACTACTGCTCCGTTTTCCGCTATGGCAGGTGCGATAAGCTTTACTTTGTCTGAATCTTTAACAGGTTTTCCTCCTGTTATTTCTTTAAGAGCTTCTTCATAACTTTTTTTCTGAGGTTTAGCCTCTGCTGTTGCTGTTCCTTTTAAAAGGATCGGAGAAACTGCAACTGCTGATGTTGCTAAACCTGCAACCTTCAAGAAATTTCTTCTGTTCATTAGTTATACCTCCAAATTTTTATTTAATCTCTCATAAAGTATTCAGTCATATTCATTTTCTTATAATAACCTTTTGCAAAATACTCCAGAATTTTTAAAAACTCTTTTTCTTTCCAGGCTCCAAATATGCTTTTTATTTTTGTTCCATCAGGTTCTAAAAAGTGAAATGTTGGTGTTCCAAAATAGCCATATTCCATTTTTACAAACTGCCCGTCTTCTGAACATTTTCTGATCTTCAAAGGAACAAAATATTTTTCAATCATTTCCTGTACCTTTTTACTCTTAAAAGTTGTCCTTTCCATTTCTTTACAGTAATGGCACTTAGGGGAATACACATAAATAAGAATCAACTTTTTTTCCTTTTGGGCTTTCTTAAAACCTTTATCTAAATCTGTAATCCAATGAATATCTGCAAATGAGATACTCAAAGTTGCAAGTAGTAGAACGATTACAAATTTAGATATCTTTAACATTTCTTACTCTCACTTTAACGATAGTAAAAATGCAGTTACTGCACAAACCTGATCATAGTTCAGAGCTTTAGTTGTTAAGTTAACCGTCATTATGTTGTAGTAAGGAACGAACTGTGGACTATGTGGATCTCTAAATTCCTTAGGTATCTGAACTCGATAATCTGCAACTCTCTGGAAAACCCAGTCTGGTGTTTTCTTTTCTCCTCTTGGTCCAGGTGCTTTCATCAGTGTTGAAGCATATCCTGTAAGATCTGGGCCGATATTCCCTGCTCCTACAGAACCTGGTGCATTGTGGCATGCAACACAGTTTGCAAGCTTTTTGTTGTTAAAAATCTTCATTCCTTCTTTTGCTTTTTTTGCAATAAATTTAGGATTGTCAAGCTTGCAGTTATCTGGGACTGCATAAAGTGTAGGCCCTGGTGGAATATCTTTTTTAACAATCTGAGAAGCATCAGGATGCTCATACTCGATTTTAAATGTCTGACTGTTTGCAGTTAATGATAAAGACATAACTGCAACAGCAGGTAGAACAGATAAAAACAGTTTTTTTGCCTTCATTTCAAACCTCCTTTCTGATTTTTCCATTTATTAATAAACAAATAGTATGCCAACTATAAAAAATCTTTTTTTCCCAAAAGGTTAAGGTACGTATGCTAATTTTAGTGTGCCAAATGGGACTAATTTTTGGAATTTTAAACTGTGCCAAATGGAACACTTTAAAATAAAGATAGTTAATCTATTTTAAGAATGAAAGGATTAAATGCTTTTGATGCTATGACTACTTTATCGCCGACTGATAAACTTTTTGCTTCTTCCTGTGTAGCTATAACTTTGATGATATTACCACCTATCAAAACAGATACGATACATACAACATCATCTTTTTTGATTCCCAAGATTTCACCTGAAAATTTAACTTTTCCGCTTAATCTTTCCTGAACAAAAACATCTTCAGGTTTCCCTGATCTGGTTATCTTTCCATTTTCTAAGACGAAAACTCTATTTGACAGTTTAAAGATCTCTGAAAAATCGTGACTAACTAAAACAGTGGTAAGATCGAATCTGTTATGTATTTCTTTCAGTTTTTCCTGAAGTTTTTGCCTTATCTCAAAATCAAGGGCAGATAAAGGTTCATCGAGCAGTAAAATATCTGGTTTCCTTGCTACAGCTCTGGCAAGGGCTACCCTCTGTCTCTGCCCTCCTGAAAGTGTAACAGGTTTCCTATCTTTAATATCGTATAGTTCAGTTATCTCAAGTAACTCTTTAAGAAAATTTTTATCTTCTTTTTCCATTCCAAATTTTATGTTCTGTTCTACAGTCATATTTGGGAAAAGGGCATAATCTTGAAAAACAAATCCAACTTTTCTTTTTTGAGGTGGCAGGTTTATATTTTTTTCTTTATCAAACCATAGCTGACCGTTTACTTTTATAAAGCCTTCATCTGGTTGAACAAGACCTGCTATCATTTTGAGTATTGTAGTTTTTCCTGCTCCAGATTTTCCAAAGAGTGTTATGAATTCTCTGGTTTTTATTTTGATATCTATATCTAAAGTCTGATCTTTGTTTTCTATGTTTAATAATTTTTTCAGATTAAGTTCTATCATTTTATAAATCTTCTATTTTTAATATTTTTTTATTTACTGTATATACTACTAAAAGAATCAAAAATGTTATTATCAATAAAATAAGTGCATAATCTCCTGCTTTATCATAGTTGAGGGCTTCAACTTCCTCATAAATAGCAATAGACGCTACTCTTGTTTCTCCAGGGATGGAACCTCCAATCATAAGAACAACTCCAAACTCACCAATAGTATGGGCGAAAGCAAGAACAATCCCAGTAAGAATAGAAGGTTTTATGTTCGGAAGTATAACTTTCATCAATGTTTCTAACTTTGATTTGCCAAGTGTATATGACGCTTCAATCAATGATTTTGGAACAGACTGGAATCCAGACTGTAAAGGATGAACCATAAAAGGAAGTGAATATAGAACAGAACCTACCACTAATCCTTCAAACGTGAAAACCAGTTTTATTCCGAACTGTTCAAGAAACTTCCCGATCATACTTTCCGTTCCTAAAAATACAAGAAAATAAAAGCCTAAAACTGTAGGCGGCAGAACCAGTGGCATACTTACAATAGTTTCGATAAATGGTTTAAATCTAAATCTTGAATAAGCTAAAAAATAAGCAAGAGGAATTCCTATTAAAAGGAGAATGAATGTGGTAATAAAAGCAAGTTTAAATGTTAATAAAAGAGTAGTAAGAAAATCATTATCCAACTTTAGATCTCCATAAGGCTGACTTCATTAGATTTTATAAAAGCTGTAACTTCATCTCCAATACTGAGGTTTAACCTCTCTACAGAGCTTGTTGTTATGATTGAAACAATTCTATGTTCTTTACATTCAAGATCTATTTTAGACAAGATTTTTCCTTTTTCGATTTTTGTAACTTTACAGGGAATCTGGTTTCTTAAACTGATCAATCCCTGAACATTTTTCCCTATGGAAACCTCTGTTTCTTTAAATAACACAAAAACCTGATTACCTGTTTTCAAATAGCTGGCAGTTTCAGGTGTTTCAACAACAATGGAACATATATCTATTCCATTAAGATCTATTTCCACTATAGAAAGATTTTGTGAACTATTTATATTTTTAATATATCCTTTAAGTTTATTCATTGTCTGGAATCAGATATCCGTATTTTTTTAGTATCAATCTGGCTTTTTGCGTAAAAATGAAATCATAGAACTTTTTGGCATATTCATTGTTTTTACCTTGTTTTAATAAAACAACTCCCTGTTCTATAGGATTATAGACCTTCTTATCTATCTCTATCCATTTACCTCTATTTCTTAACTTTGGTGAAACTACCGTTGATTTAGATGTAAATCCGATATCTGCAAGTTTTCTGTAAATGTACTGGTTTGTTTGACTAACACTTTCTCCATAAACGATCTTAGACTTGATCCGTTCGTAGATTTTATAATGTTTTAAAACTCTGATAGCCTCTCTACCGTAAGGAGCATTTTTAGGATTAGGAACTGCTATTCGTTTTATATGTTTATCTAATAAAATAGCAATACCTCTTTTCTTTAAAGGAATATTTTTCATACTCCATAAAACAAGGACTCCGTAGGCGTAAACTTTAGGTTCAGTAACGGCATAACCCTTTTTATAAACAAACCACGGATATTTCATATCTGCAGAAAGAAAAATATCATAAGGAGCTCCTCTCACAATCTGTGATGTTAGTTTTCCAGAAGAAGAGATAATTTTATTGATTTTTAGTCCTGGATAATCTTTTTTAAAAGAGTTAACAAGTTCATCCAGTGCGTACTGAACATTCGCAGCAGCTGCTATGGTAAGTTTTTGTGCAAAAGAAAGATTAACCAACAAAACGGTAAAAAGAATAACGAGCTTTTTCAAACTTAACCCTCCGTACGATATGTCAAATATGATATAGCGATAAACTTTTACCGTCAACTTTTTAAAAAGCTACAACTATATACTATAATTTTAAAATTAGCATATTTTGTGTAATAAAAAATTTTAAGGAAGAACATGGATTCAAATCAATTAATTTATTTAACTCCACCAATTTTAGGTGCATTTATAGGTTATATAACGAACTGGCTGGCTTTAAAGATGTTATTTAGACCGTATGAGCCAAAGTATATTTTTGGAATAAAAGTTCCTTTTACGCCAGGACTTATACCAAAAAGAAGAAAAGAGATAGCAGAAGCCATTGCCACAACAGTTGAAGAACATATTTTACCACTTGAAAAACTCCAAAAACTTTTTGAAGAAAGTAACTACAAAGAAAGAGTTAATAAAAGGATAGAACTTGTTATTGATGAGCTTGTGGAGATGAGCGTAGAGGATATTAAAAAGACCATAAAAGAAGGAATCTCTTTAGGAAAATTTAATATAAAAGGAACGGTTATAGTCACCGTAATCGATAAAGTCTTAGACAGATCCATAGAAAAATTAAAAAGAAAGCTAAAAGCTGATATATACGAAAAAGCCTCCAAACTTATTGAAGAACATCTTGAAGAGGAACTTCCTATATTACTTTCTCAGCTAAATATAAGGCAAATGGTAATAGAAACATTTATGGAAATTGATATAAAAACATTGGAAGACATTGTGATAGGATTTTCAGCAAACCAGTTAAGATACATAACTTACACAGGTGCATTTTTAGGATTTATAATTGGACTGATTCAATCAATTTACATATATTTTGCCCAATAAATTTTAGAGGTTAAAACGTGAAAATAGTGAAAAATATTCAAGACGGGCTTAATAATCTACTTGAAATATATGTGGACAATCACACCATCGAGTCTGTTCATTATAGAGGGGATACTCTATGTGTATCGTCTCAAATAGGTTGCCCTGTCAGATGTTCATTTTGTGCCTCTGGAATGAATGGTCTTATCAGAAATCTTTCTACAGATGAGATCTTGAACCAGTATTTTCTGGCAAAAGAAGATGGGCTTGAGATAAGAAATATAGCTTTTGCAGGAATCGGGGAACCTCTCCTTAACTGGAATAATGTTAAAGAAGCATTTTTCAAATTTAAAGAGTTAGGACTGAAAGTCAGTTTTTACACAACAGGTTTTCCTTTAAATAAATTTGAACAGCTCCTGAATCTTCCACATAATGGACTGACATTATCATTACATTCTGTTTTAGAAGAAAAAAGAAAAGACCTTATACCAAAAGGTGAGACTATCCAAAATTTATTAAACGTATTTGGAAATCATCTGAAAAACCTTTCAAATAAAAAAAGAAAACTCTACAGCATAGCTTATTTACTTATATATAATGAAAATGATTCTGATGAAGAAATACAAAAACTGGCTCAGATTGCTAAAGATCTGAATGTTAATGTATCTTTACTAAAATATAATGAAATAGAAGGAATCCCGTACAAAACAACACCAGATGAAAAATATGAAGAGGTATTCCTGAAACTCCGTAAAGAAGGAATAAGAGTAACTTTATCCAATAAATATAGAACAAGAAAAATCGGCGGATGTGGAACTCTTATGATAAACAGGCTTCAAAAACAGAGTTTATAACTCTTTAGAATTTATTATAAAAGTGACAGGGCCGTCATTCAGTATAAAAACTTTCATATCAGCAGCAAAAATGCCTTTTTCTACGTGAACATATTTTGAAAACTGATCACAAAATTTTTCATAAAGTTCTTTAGCTCTTTCAGGTTTTTCTGCATCATCAAAAGAAGGTCTTCTTCCCTTTTTTACATTTCCTGCCAGAGTAAACTGGGAAATTATCAATGCTTCACCGTTAATATCCAGTAGAGATAGGTTCATTTTTCCTTTTTCATCTTCAAATATTCTTAAATTGACAATTTTGTTCACAAGTTTATTTATATCTTCTTCTGTATCACCTTTTACGACTCCTAAAAGGATATTCAACCCTTTTCCTATTTTTCCTATAATCTGTTCATCCACTTTTACATAAGATTCGGAAACCCTTTGAATTACAGCTATCATTTAAACCTCACCACATTTAGCTTTTATTGTTCAGGCATCAACAAAAATTTTATTTTAATGCAGATATCTATATTATTGCAAAAAGATATGAAAGTTTCTTGAAGGATCTAAGCCAGGATCAGGTTTAAACAAATCAGTTCTATCCTTTTTAACCCTGATATAAATCTCAACCCTATCATTTCTCCTTTCTAATAAAGGATGTCTCCATTGATAAATGGGCTTAGTATCCCCATAACCTGTTGCAGAAAGTTTCTTAGGATCAACCCCCTGTGAAATTAAAAATTCAGTGACCTTTATAGCCCGTGCAGTTGATAAAGCCCAGGGATCAGTTTTTTTTGCTACAGTTCTGCTTACATGTCCCTGAACATCTATTGAGATAAATTTTTTATCTAAATTTTTTAGAACTTCAGCAATCTGCTTTAAACTTTTTTTAGCTTTAGGAGTTAGCTTTGCAGATTCGTCTTCAAAGGTTATATCATTGAATAATCTTATCAGAACATATTCAGCAATCACTTCAAATTGATAACCGTGAGGCGGTAAAATTTTAACAATTCTTTTTTTAATCTCTTCAGCCACATCTTTAGGTAATAAACTTATCGGAGGTATTACTGCTGTGGCTTTTGTAGAAATCATACTTTCTTCACCTTGAAAATACCACAGAAACTTCATTAATTTCTTTATATCAAGCACACTCATAGAATAAAGCAAAATAAAGAATGTCAATAACAGCGACATTAAATCACTAAAGCTTACTAACCATGCCGGTATATTTGGACATTCCTGTTTTTTCTTTCTTGCCATCTTTTACCTACTTTGTTGTTTGAATTAAAAATTCAATCCTTCTATTTTTTGCCCTACCTTCAGGTGTGGTATTCGGTGCTATTGGTCTATAGGGACCATAACCTCTGGCAGCAAGAAGTTTCGGATCATATCCACATTTAACAAAAAATTTGAGAACAGTAAGTGCTCGAGCTGCAGAGAGTTCGAGATTGTTTTTAAAAATTCCATTTTTAATAGGAATATTATCAGTATGCCCTTCAATGATAATAGGAAGTTCTAAGATTTTTAATCTTTTACATATATCCATTATGTAAGGGATAACATCTTTGTTCGGAATTGCACTTCCAGGGGGAAACATTCTATCACTACTGATTCTGAACCTTATAAATGAACCGTGGGTTTCTACTTCGCTTTCAATTCCAGCCTGTTTTAATATATTTTGAACTTCACGAAGTTTTGTCTGCAAGGTCTTCTTTTTTTTTAAACGCATATACATTTCAGGAAATTCAAGATTTATATTTGAATTATTAAAAATTTTCTGTTCTTCCATAATTTTTCTTCCACCGAGAGCTTCTGTTACACCTTTAATTACCATATGGAATTTTTCAAGAGAGATAGTACCCATGGAAAAAAGCAAAATGAAGAACGTAAGAAGAAGGGACATCAAGTCCCCAAAACTGGTTAACCAGGCAGGAATCGATTTACATTCTTCTTTTTTTTTCTTAGCCATAATTTATCCTAAAAGAGTAGATATCTTATCTCTGAGTGTATTTGGATTCGAACTTTTGCTAATCGCTTCAACTGTAAGAATAAATGCTTCTTTATATAGAAGTTCTAAATCTTTAAAATATTTTAGTTTTTTAGAGATAGGAATACATAATACGTTAGCTAAAACTGCACCGTATAAAGTAGTAATCATTGCCACAGCCATACCAGGCCCTAAAGCAGAAGGATCATTAAGATTTTGGAGCATCTGAATTAGACCCATCAATGTTCCAATCATACCAAAAGCAGGAAATAAATCTCCTAATGATTCCCAAACCTGAACTCTTGTGTTTAGCTTTTGCTCAACTTTTGCAAGGGCAGTTTCTGCTGCACTTTTAATTTCTTCTAATTCCTGACCGTCGATAAGCATTCTCATTAAATCACCAAAAATCTTATCTTTCTGGTAAAACTCATCAATATCAGCTTCCAAAGCAAGAATTCCTTCTTTTCTTGCTTTATTGGCTACATTTGTTAAATACTCAGTAAGTTCAACAGGATCAGGTAAACCTGGTTTAAAAGCTACCCCGATTCCTTTAACACCTGCGATAAATTCTTTTAAAGGAAAAGCAGCTAACGTTGCAGAGAATCCACCACCAACTGTAATTAGCAGTGATGGAATGTTTACAAACGCAAGTGGGCTACCACCAAGAGAAATACTAATTACAATAAGTAAAAATGCAGCTACTATTCCTATGACCGTTGATATTTCCATGACTTACCCGTTACCATAAAATTTTTTATATTTTTCTAATAGTTTTTTTTGTTGTTCATTTATAAATTCGGTTATTACTTGTTTTACTTTATCCATCTCTATAAATTCAGCCCCGTAACAGACATATTTCTTTTCTTTTTTGATATTTTTTATTTCTGCGTTGATAGAAACATTTTTACCTTTAATTTCAAATAAGAGGTTAACGATTTCACCGATTTTTAATTGATTTTCATCTTGATTTTCATTTTTTATGCAAAATTTGGTTCCATCTAAACTTATATCTCTCATTTCACCTTTAAATTCTTTTACTTCACCTGTTTCTTCATTCTCAATCTTAATTTCAACAGGGATATTCACATCTATTCTGTAATTTTCTCTTCTATTTAATCTTTCTGTTTTAAAAATATGAGGAAGTTTTACAAGAACTCTATGTTTGTCAATTATTATGTCTTCTATTTCTGCTTCATAACTATAAAAACCATCATTTTTTCTTAAAAATTTTATTTTTACTTTAT
>JALVEZ010000140.1 GCA_027030405.1 Hydrogenothermaceae bacterium
TCTTGCATTTTCTTTGTTTAACACTTTTTTTAACTCTTTACCTTCTATAAATTCATATGCAATAAAATCTTTTCCCTGTAAGATCAGTTTACCTCCTATTCCTGCTTTGTTAACCTTTTTTAAAATTTCACCTTCTTTTAAGATAGAATGAATATGAATAGCTTCAGAAGGCAGTTTAAAAGCAAGAACTTTCCCTTTATACTCACCTTTGAAAATTTCTCCTCTCCAGCCTTCTGCAATTTTTTCTAAGTTTTTTATCTCTTTTTTTATATCTTCAAATTTCATTTTTCATTTTTTCTCACTTTTTTCTATAAAATTTGGATTTAGTTTAGATTAAACATATAATATATTTATCTTAAATCAATTTTTTAGTCAGGAGGAAATAATCTATGGGTATGACTTTAACAGAAAAAATACTTGCAGAACATGCAGGAAGAGATTTTGTAGAAGCTGGTGAGCTTGTAAATGTAAAAGTAGATTTAGCAATTGCTAATGATATAACTGCTCCACTTGCGATAAGACAGTTAGAAAAATATGGAATAGATAAAGTTCACGATCCAGAAAAAATTGCACTTGTTATGGATCACTTTTTCCCACCAAAAGATATAATGTCTGCTCAGCAAATCAAAATATCAAGAGATTTTGCTAAAAAAATGGGGATAAAAAATTACTTTGAAGGTCAGGATAGTGGTGTAATGCACACCGTTTTACCTGAAAAAGGTTTTATAGTTCCTGGAGATCTTGTTATAGGTGCTGATTCTCACACATGTACTTATGGAGCATTAGGAGCATTCTCAACAGGTGTTGGTTCAACTGATATTGCTTATATTTTTGCAACAGGTGAAACATGGTTAAAAGTTCCAGAAACAATGAAATTTACTTTCTACGGAAAACCTCAAAGATGGGTTGGTGGAAAAGATTTCGTTTTATCTGTTATCGGAGAAATCGGTGTTGATGGTGCTTTATACAGAGCTATGGAATACCACGGAGAAGCAATAAAAGAGTTAGATGTTGAAAATAGATTAACCATAACAAATATGGCAATCGAAGCAGGTGGAAAAAATGCAATAATGGAACCAGACGAAAAAGTTTTTGAATGGCTAAAACAAAGAACAAACAAACCTTTAAGAATGATACAGGCAGATAAAGATGCAAAATACTGCTGTGAATATGAGTTTGATGCTTCAAAAATAGAACCTGTAGTTGCGGCTCCGAACCTACCTTCAAACGTAAAACCTGTTACAGAGGTGGCAGGAAGACCAATAAATCAGGTATTTATCGGATCTTGTACCAACGGAAGAATGTCAGACTTAAGAATAGCTGCACACATTTTAAAAGGTAGAAAAGTTCATCCTGATGTTAGATGTATTGTAATTCCTGCATCTGATCAGATATATAAACAGGCTCTCCATGAAGGATTATTGGAGATATTAGCTGATGCGGGATGTTTAATAAGTACTTCAACTTGTGGCCCTTGCTTAGGTGGACATATGGGAATCCTTGCAGAAGGTGAAGTTGCAGTTTCTACATCAAACAGAAACTTCACAGGAAGAATGGGACATCCAAATAGTGAAGTATATCTTGCAGGCCCTGCAGTTGCAGCAGCTTCTGCAGTATTAGGAAGAATAGCACATCCTGATGAAGTTGTAGGAACTAAAGCTGAAGCACTGGTTTAAATCGGAGGCTAAGATAGAACTTAGAGATGAACTTAAAAATGAGTTAGCAAGCAAAGAAGATATTTTAATTGTTAGACAGGAAAAGGAGAAATCGAAACCTTTAAAGCTGAGGTTAGAGGAGAATTAAAGCTTCTAAAACTAATGATGTACTTTTTGGCTTTTCTTATTATTTTGATGAATAAAGGAAGTATCGAGTTTATATTTAAGATACTTGGAATTTTGAAATAGAATTTAGGAGGGTACGAAAATGGCTTTTTGGGATGCTGTTGTTAGAGTTTTAGTTGGAGCAATACTTATTTGGTTAGGTATTGAAAAAGGTGGTGTATTTGTAATAGCTGAGGTTGTTGGTTTCATCCTTATGCTTACTGCTATACTAAACTTCTGTCCTTTATATCTTATAGCAGGAATATCTACAAAAGGTAAGGAAGAAGCAACAGCTTAAATGAAGAAAAAAAGGATACTTGCATTAGATGTTGGAAATAAAAGAATAGGGGTTGCTTATAGCGATCCCTCTGGTATTTCCATTACACCATCTGAAATCATTAAAAATGATGAAAAAGTTTTTGAAAAACTTAAAGAACTTATAGACCGATTGAATGTTGGTACTATTGTTATAGGTCTTCCTCTTACTTTAAAAGGACTTGAAGGAGAACAGGCTGAAAAAACAAAAGAGTTTGCAGAAGAGTTAAAAAAACATTTTCCAGATATTAAAGTAGAATTTGTTGATGAAAGATTCACAACATCATTAGCAGAAAAACATTTAAAAGAAACAACAAAAAAATCAAAAAGAAAACAAAAACTTGACAGTGTTGCTGCCACGTATATATTACAGACTTATTTAATGAAACAACAATTTATTAATGATTAAAAAAATAACATTAGTTCTTGTCTTTATCATACTTTCAGTTATAACTTACTTGCTCTACTCTAAACACACGGTTCAAACGACTATTATCGAGATAAAAAAAGGTGAATCTGTAAAAGAAATAGCAAAACAGTTAAAAGAAAAAAATATAATCGATGACTGGCGTGTTTTTTATTATTACACACGAATCAAGCAAAAACCGTTAAAAGCAGGTGTTTATGAATTTTCAGGAGAACTAAATACGGTTGATGTATGGAAAATTTTAGAAAATGGAAAAGAAAAGTTATTTAAGATTACTATTGTTCCTGGTGATAATCTTTTTGATATAGCAGAAAAACTTGATAAAAATAAAATCATTTCTAAAGAAAAGTTTTTAAAATTTGTATTTAATCCAGAAAATGTAAAAGCCTATAAGCTGAAAGGATTATCATTTGAAGGTTATTTCCCACCAGAAACATATCTCTTAAGAAGAAACTCAGACATAAATTATATAGTAAAAGCATTTTTATTTGTTTTTAATAAAAAATACAGACTTTATGAAAAAGATTTCAAAGAAATAAGTTTCTACGATGCCATGAAAATTGCTTCTATGGTAGAGAAAGAGACAAAACTTCCTGAAGAAAAACCTTTAATAGCAGGAATAATTATAAACCGTCTAAAAAAAAGAATGTACCTTCAAATAGATCCAACGGTTATTTATGGACTTGAACTGACAAAACAGTGGAATGGAAAACTTATAAAAAAAGATATGAAAATAAATACACCGTTTAACACATATTTACACTATGGCCTTCCTCCAACACCAATTTGCAGTTTTGGGCTTGATAGTCTTTTAGCCGTAAAAAATCACAAAAATACAGATTATCTTTATTACGTGGCAAATGGAGAAAGTCATATTTTTTCTAAGAGTTATAAAGAACATTTAAGAACTATACATAAAATTAAAAAATCTAAACACTAACTTTAATATCTCTACAAGACGATATAATTTTGATAAAATTTTTAAACTTATTTTTAAATTCGGAATAAAATAGGACTAAATGAAAAAATTACATAAATATTTATTAAATAACTTTTTAAAAACATTCATAAGTTTAATAGCTCTGTTTTCTCTTGTAGTTGTATCTTCTCAATTACTGAACCTGCCTTCTTCAATGTATAGAAGTGGATTTTTAGGCTTTTTAAAAGCTTTGCTTTTGATTAACTTCTCGTTTTTTAAAATAGAACTTCTATTTGCATTTTTGATTGCTTCAATGCTCACCACATTTATGCTAAAGGAAAAAAGGGAGATATATGCAATATATTCCACAGGGATAAGTAAATCTCAGTTGATGAAGCCTTTTATACTGGTTACTGCTGGAATGTCAATATTTGCATTAATCACAAGTCTCTTCCTTGTTCCATGGGCAAATAGAGAAAGGAGTAAATTTTTTACATTAAGTGTAAAAGAACATTTTTTAGAATCTATTCAGAAAAAGAACTTTTTTGAACTTACAAAAGGTATAACCATCTATGTCCATAATAAAGAAGATAATAGGGTAGATAAAATATTTATATACAATCGCGATACAGGTCAGGCAATATCTGCAAAGGAAGGTCTTTTTGAAGGAACAGGTCTAATAATGAAAAATGGATACATTCAGATACCTGAGAAAAAGAACTTTAGTTTGTTAAAATTTAAAAAATATTCCTTAAATTTTAATGTTGATTATGTAAAAAAATACTCAATCACATATTACAAAAACAGTGTATTGTGGAAAATTTATAAAACAAAGGCAAAAGAGTATAGAAGAGCTTTATCTATCTTGGTAGATAGATTCACTTTTATTATTCCTTTTATGTTTATGGGAATCTTAGGTTTTTATATGGGGCTTTCTCATATTCAGGGAAAAGATTATCTTATTGGTCTTTCTGTTGTTATTTTGATTGTGTATATGGTTATAAACTTCCTTTTCCTGAAACTTATAGAAAAAAACGGATTACATCCTGCTATCTATGTAGCTGTAGTTTTTGCTTATTTCAGTTTCGTTACAAACTACTTTAGAAAAAGAAGTTTATGATTTTTTCATTCTCTCTTTTGCAAGATTTATAATTATTTCAACAACTTCATCGATAGTTTTATCTGTCGTATCAATGATTACAGAATCTTCTGCAGGTTTCAAAGGTGATTCTTTTCTTTCCATATCCATTTTATCTCTTTCTCTTATCTTTTCTACCAAATGTTCAAACGGAACATTAAATCCCTTCTCTTTCAACTGTTCGTATCTTCTTCTTGCCCTTTCTTCTGGGGATGCTGTTAAATATATTTTGAGCTCTGCATTTGGGAAAATTACTGTTCCTGTATCTCTTCCTTCTATAACTACATTTCCTGCCCTTTCTCCTAATTTCCTTTGAAATTGAACAAGTCTTTTCCTGATTTCTCCGTATCTGGCTATTTGAGAAGCCAACTTTGCCACATCTTCTGTCCTTATTTCTTCTGTTACATCTTCACCGTCAAGATAAACTTTAAGACCTTCTTCTGTCTGAACTAAATCTATCTTTGTATTTTCCATCATCTTTACAATTTCTGAAACTTTTAAAGGGGTTTTTGTTTTTATTATTTTCAGAGCAACGGCTCTATACATTGCTCCTGTATCTATATATGTAAATCCTAACTTTTGAGCCACCAATTTTGCTATTGTACTTTTTCCTGAGCCTACTGGGCCATCTATTGCTATTATCATTTTTTCACCTCTTTAATAAGTTCTAAAAATTGTTCTGGTTTTTGCAATCTGAGTTCTGACTGAATATCTTTATTATGGGGAGTTTCATTGAGAACAAATGTAACATTTTTATCTCTTTTTTGGTTAAAATTTTCAACCATTTTTTTATCAGAAAGTGTATCTCCTATATAATAGACTGGTTCTTCGTATTCATATTTTTCAAAAAACATCTCAAGAGGATAAGATGAAGGTTTTCTAAGATCAGGAGAAGGTATATCTGATTCTGTGATAATATGGTCAAAATATTCATAAAGTCCAAATTTCTTAAAAGAAAAATCAAGGTCTTCGAAAGGTCTTCCTGTGATTACGCCTGTCAACTTTGATCTATTTTTAATTTCTTCCAGTATCTCATAAGGAAAAATCATTTCCTCTTTTTCTCTATGTATTCTGTACTGCTCTTCAAAAAAATCTACCAACTCTTTGTATAAAGGTAGATCAATTTCATATTTTTTAGCGAATTCATACATATCTTCTATCTTTTGTGAAAAATCTTTAAAAATATTCTTAAACTGCTCTATGTCCTTCCCACTTTTAGCAAATAAAATACCAGCTACAGAAGCATCCCAGTCATTATTTATAGAAAAGCTAAACTTTATATCCCTTAACAACTCCAGATCTATATTTTTCCCTGAAAAATGTTCAACAGTGTCTTTTATGGAATAATGGTATGATTTAGAAACATCAAGAAGAACACCATCCACATCAAAAATAACTATCAATTAAAGCCTCCAATTGAAATTTTGTAAAATTTATAAAAATAAAAAAAATTTTCAATTCTAAACAAAATCATAGAATAATTAGACAGTTATTATATAATGAAATCAATACATTATATAAGCAGGTGGATTTATGATTGGTATAGAACGATTGTTGGAAATGATTTTTAATAGGGAAAACACACCGAAAGAAGAGAGAGATGAATTTAATATAGAAGGAAAATTTATACACGGACTTATTTTTTACAACTCCTATTTTGACATAGTTGCAAAGGTTCTTCCAAAGGAATCGATAGTTTTTTTAGTAGGCGGCTGGGTTAGAGATAGGCTAATTAACAGAGCTTTAGGAAAAAAGATAGATGTTGATTTTATAATAACAACAGATCCATTTGATGCAGTAAAACGAATTCAGAAAGAGTTAGGTGGACATATTTTCCAGTTTGAAAAAGATAAAAAAGTTGCTTCAATTATTTTTAACGAAAAAGATACCGTTTACAGATTTGATTTCTCCCATTTAGATATTTCAGACATAATGTCCCAGAACATAGATCTTAATGAGAAAGAAAAGAAAATCATAGATAGAATAAATCAGGATCTGTTAAGCAGAGATTTCACAATCAATGCTATAGCAGTAAACTTTGATGATGTTTTAGGGATAGGTGCATCCCAGACAGTTCTGTTTGACCCTGCAAACGGATTTGAAGATATACAGGAAGGAATAGTCAGACCTATTTCATTCCAGAATATAGAAGCAGATCCTGTCAGAATACTGAGAGGATACAGAATTGCTCAGGAGCTTGATTTTAAAATTGATAAAAATTTCGAAAAATGGATCTCAAAAAATAAAGAGTTGATAAAAAATTCCCCAAAAGAAAGAATAAGAGACGAACTTTTAAAAATATTTGATAAAGAAGGATCATCAAAAACATTAGAGATTCTAATTAAGAAAAAGCTTCTTCAGGTAGTTGTTCCTGAAATTAAAGAGATTGTAGAAATAAAAAAACAGGAGAACTACCATCAGTATCCATTGCTGAAACATTCATTAAAAACAGTTGACTATATGGAAGAATTTCTAAAAAAAAAGACCAGTTTCTAATTGACTTCTTTGCAAAAAAAATAGGTAAAGAGATATTTTTCTCTGATTTTACAGATGAAACTCTTTTAAAATTTGTTTCATTTTTTCATGATATAGGAAAAGGATTTGTTCCATTTAAAGAAGGATTTTTTAAACATCACGACGAAAAAGGTGCAGAAATATTCCAGAATATAGCAAAAGAACTATCATTAGGCAAAAAAGCAACAAAATTTTGCACAAAACTGATAAAAAATCATCTTTTGATAACAAAACTTTACTTTTTGTATAAATCTGAACACTTAGAAAATAAAGACTTAAACTTTTTCTGGTATGAAAATAAAGATATAGCTCCCCATCTCATACTACTAACCCTTGCTGATAGCCTTGCAACTTCAGAAGATAAAAAGTTCTTTGAAGATATTAAGAATTTCTGTATTTATTTACAAAATTATTATCTAAATAGATATATTAAAGAAGTTATAGACAAGCCACTACTAACAGGAAAAGAGATTATGGAAATCTTAAATCTAAAACCTTCACCAGAAGTTGGAAAAATCAAGGATATGCTTTTAAAAGCCCAGTTAGAAGAAAAAATAAGAACAAAACAGCAGGCAATAAATTTTATTAAGTCATTAATATAAATGATATAATAAAAACATAATTATTTATAAAGAGGTGGGCAGAAATGGAAATTAAAGTTCATAGTGGAAAGTTGGAAAAATGCAAAAACCGTGCAATTTTTTCCTACACTTTCTCTGAAGATAGAAAATTACCATCAGAAATAGCAGAATTAGATAAAATACTTGATGGTTACATATCAAAATTTAGAAAAGACCAGAAATTCAAAGGTGAAGAAGGTTCTGAGTTAATCGTTCCGACATTCGGAAAACTCCCGTCTGAATATGTGATTTTAATAGGAGTAGGTTCCAAAAAGAAAGCAGATGTAGATACTGTCCGTAGAGCAGGAGCGAATACAGTAAGATTAGCTAAAAAACTTAAAATCGATAAGTTTTTAGCAAATGTTGAAAGTTTAGTTGCAACAAAAGAATCGCAAGATAAACTTGCACAGGCAATAACAGAAGGGATAATTTTAGGCAACTATTCTTTTGATAAATATTTGTCAAAGAAAGATAAATTTAAAATAAAAGAAGCTCACATTAGAGTTAAAAGAAAGTTTAAAGCAGCATCAGAAAAATCCGTAAAAACAGGTAAAATTCTTGCAGAAGCACAAAACTTTACAAGGGATCTTGTTAATGAACCTGGAAATGTTATAAATCCTGAAAAACTGGCAGAAATTGCAGAAGAATTAGCTAAAGAATATGGTTTTGAAGTTAAAATCTATGATGTTGATGAAATAGAAAAAATGGGAATGGGAGCATATCTTGCCGTTGCGAAAGGATCTGCAAATCCTCCTAAATTTATACATCTGACTTATAACCCAAAAAAATCTAAAAAAGAGATAGCACTTGTAGGGAAAGGTTTAACATTTGATAGTGGTGGTCTTAATATAAAGCCTGGTGAACATATGAGATGGATGAAGATGGATAAATCTGGTGCGTGTGCAGTACTGGGAACATTCAAAGCATTAGGGCAGTTAAAACCTGACGTTACAGTTCACGGAATTATCGCAGCTGCAGAAAACATGCCTGATGGAAAAGCTTATAGACCTGATGATATCTTAATTGCAAAGAACGGTGTATCTATTGAAGTTGGAAATACCGATGCAGAAGGTAGATTAACACTTGCAGATGCTCTATGCTATGCTTCAGAGCTTAAACCTGATGCAATCATCGATATGGCAACATTAACAGGTGCCTGTGTAGTTGCTTTAGGAGAATACACTGCAGGACTGATGGGAAATGATCAAAAGTTTCTTAATGAGATCTTAGAGACATCCAATGAAACAGGTGAGTGGATGTGGCAATTACCTTTCAACGATATGTTAAGACAGGATATTAAAGCTCCAAGTGCCGATGTTTATAATATTGGACAATCAAGATACGGTGGAGCTATAACTGCAGGCTTATTCCTTGAAAAGTTTGTTGATCCTGATATTCCTTGGGCTCACATTGATATAGCAGGGCCAGCCCACACAACAAAAGGCTGGTACTACCATCCAAAAGGTGGAACTGGTTTTCCAGTAAGAACTATCGTGAATCTACTAATGAAAAAATAATCATACAGGGGCTTTAAGCCCCTTCTTTCAGTACTCAAATTCCATTTGTTTTTCATCTCTAAAAATTTAATAATTATTATTAATCGATTTTTAAAATATGGAGTAATGATTGTTTAAATTAAGATATATATTTCTATCTGTATTATTCCTGGCTAAAATTTCTTTTTCTGAAGAAGTTAAAGCACAGGGTTTTTCATTTTTAGATCCGTTCTTAGAAGGTTCTGTTGAAGCTTATCTGACCATTAACAATTACATACAAAACGATTTTATACCTATGGACTACATTGATAACTTTATGGCAATTATGGAAGAAAGCATTTATCAATTTGAAGAATCTACAAAAGAATTTGAGACAGAATATTCTGAAGTTGTTGAAGAGGAACAACAAACATTCTTCTTTCATTATGGGGTTCAGGCTTATATAAGTAAAGACGTTTCCGTATATTATCTTCCTGTTGGTGTGACAGTAGATGACGAACTAAAACTGAATGTAACACTTAAAGTTCCCTATGTAAGAAGACAGGTACATAAGGGTGATAAAACAATAAAAAACAGCGGAATAGGAGATAGTTCTATTTATTTGAGAAGACTTATACACAAAGGAAGAAGTTATTTTATTCCTTCATTTTTTATTAAGTTTCCTACAGGAAAATATAAGAAAAAAGATAAAGTTGATGTGAGCACAGGAACAGGTTCCATTGATTACGGATTCATGATGGATATGATTTATCGGTTGACGCACAGCAATAATTTTTACCTATCTTTTTCATACACAATAAACGGAGTTTATAGAACACCTGACGATGATTTGAGGGAATATGGAAATGTTTTCACAATCTCTATGGCAGATGAGCAGGGATTTTTTAAAAGTAGACGTCTATGGGCAGGTTTTAGAATATCCTATGTTCAGACATTAGAGTCATATATAAATGGTAAAGAGGCAAATGATGATCTAAAACTGGCAAATTTTACACCATATATAAAGTATAGTTTGAGAGGATTTCCTATTGCCGAGTGGTTTGGAAAAGAAATTTTTGTGAATTTAGGTGTATCAATTCCTGTGTTT
>JALVEZ010000141.1 GCA_027030405.1 Hydrogenothermaceae bacterium
CCCTGTTTTATTTCACCTCTTGTTACTATAGAATGCCACATTGTGGTATATGTGATTCCTATTCCTGAAGCTTCTTCAAATGACAATCCTTCTGGTTTCTTAAAAACATTTACAGCAGGAACTTTTACATACTCAGCAGAAACTCCGTTTTCCAATACACCTAAAACTCTAAACTGATTGCACTCATTATCTTTTCCTGACAAACATTTTTCACAGTATCCGCAGGACAACCCAGGATAAACTATAACTTCATCTTCAACTTTTATATTTTTTACAAGTTTTCCAACTTTTTCTACTATCCCAGAAGCATCTGATGCAAAGATTTTAGGCAAAGGTATATCAAATGGCATTTTTCCTTCCATTACCCAGACATCAAGATGATTTAAAGAAAATGCTTTTACTTTCACCAAAACTTCATTTTCTTCTATTTCAGGATCAGGAAAATCTCCAACTTTTATATTCTCGTATTCTCCAAATTTTTCATAATATAATGCTCTCATATCTTCCTCCAGGTTAAATTTTTGATTCACCATCTTTTAGGATAAATGATTTTATCTGTTTTATATCCGCTTTTTCTTTCTTTACAGTTGATACCATTTTAAAAGAAATTTTTATTTCATCTTTTTTTACTCTTACTATTCCATAGCCATGTTCATGGGAATTTAGATATTTGATATGTTCATTGGAATTTTCAATGATACCTTCTAATAATCTTGGATCAGAAAAACCATAATCTTTTTTTAAAATTTCAGCGAGATTAGAAGAAGAAACTGCTCCACTTATAAATTCAGGGAATACGTAATCATTTTCAAAATCTTCAGAAATATTACCTGCAACGAATGAATGGAGATCTCCTGTTAAAACAACAAAATTTTCAATATATCCATCATTTTTATAACTCTTAATTTTTTGAATTATTTTACTTCTTTCATATTGATAACCGTCCCACGCATCAAAATCGAGATAATATTTATCTATTTTGAATTTCATAAACATAACTGGATTGCACCAGAAAATCCATTTTGAATCTGAATTTTTTACTTTATTTAAAAACCAATTTTTTTGTGTGTCTCCTAACATCGTTCTATCATCTAATTTTTCATTTTCACAGCCTGTAGTTATATATCTTTCTCCATAACCACCTTCTCCACATGGATGTGAACTCCTGTAAAGCCTTTCATCTGTTAATATTAATTCTGCTAACTGCCCAAATTTAAAAGAACGATAAATCTGAATATTATAAATATCCTGTGCATCTGGATTATAAGGAACATTTACTGGTAAATTTTCATACCATGCTTTTGTGGCTTCTAATCTCAGTTTTTTTAACTTAGTATCATCATTTTTATAATCGTGATCTGGTGCATGGTAGCCATAACAGTCATTTGCGTATTCGTGATCATCCCATACAGGAATAAAAGCAAAGTTTTCATGTAAAAGCTGTAAATTTTTATCTGATTTATAGGTGTTGTAAAGATAATAATAATCTTCCAATGAATGAACTACTGTATACCCGCTTGGAAGGTTAATATCTCTAACCATTGAAGACGGATCTTCAATTTCTTCATAAATATAATCTCCGAGCCAGATAACAAAATCAACATCCTCGCTTACAACATGAGGGTAAGAAGTAAAATATCCATTCACATAATCCTGACAGGACATATAAGCGAATTTTAATTCGGATATGTCTTGATTTTTTTCTGGTAAAGTCTTAAATCTTCCGACTTTACTTATTGTATTCTGATAAATAAACCTGTAATAGTAAGTAGTCCACGAATTTAACTGATTATTTATAAAAACTTTAACAGTATAATTGCTATCTGTGTTTATATTTTCATAACCTTCAACAACTATATTATTAAAATCTTTATCTTCTGCTATTTGATATTTTACTTTTTTATCTTGAATAAAATCAGGATTTATCCTTGTCCAGAGAACTATTCCTGAAGGTGTCGGATCACCTGAAGCGACTGACTGGGGGAAAATAAGTTCTTTTTCCTTTGGAGAACTGTTATCTTCTTCTCCTCCCAGATCACAACCAAATAATGAAATCCCAAACCCAGAAAGTATTGTTTTTATTAATGTTCTTCTATTCATTTTTTAATCCAATTGAAAGGGAGAAAATCTCCCTTCAGTGTTTAACTATTTAATTTTTCAAGTTCTGCTATAACTTTATCAACATGCCCTTTTGCTTTTACATTTCTCCATTTTTTAACGATAGTTCCATCAGGAGCAATTATGTATGTTGAGCGGATAACACCAACTGTAGTTTTTCCATACATCTTTTTCTCGCCATAAGCATCATATGCTTCTAAAACTTTCTTCTCAGGATCAGATAAAAGATAAAAATTAAGATTATACTTTTCTTTGAACTTTTTATGACTTGTAATACTATCAGGACTAACACCTGCAACTACTGCTTTATCTCCGATTCTATTTAGATTATCTCTAAAATCACAGGCTTCTGTTGTACATCCTGGTGTATTGTCCTTTGGATAAAAATATAAAACAAGATATTTACCTTCAGATAAAAGATCTTTAAGACAAATTTCCTTTTCTTCTCCTTCTGGAGTAAGTCCTTCTAAACAAAAATCTGGTGCTTTTTGTCCTTCTTCTATAGCCATTGTTAATTACCTCCGATCAATGAATTTATTAAGATTTTAACAGATTGTATATAAAATATAAAAGCCCTCTTGCGAGGGCTTTTGGGGAGAGGGGAAAGGGGGAGTGGAAATAACTAACCACATTTTAAGTTCAAAATGTTACCTTAGCGTTACTTAAAAATAGGATATAAATATATAAACATTTATTTAAAT
>JALVEZ010000142.1 GCA_027030405.1 Hydrogenothermaceae bacterium
CCTGTATTTATGCCAGTTGGAACGCAAGGAACAGTAAAAGCAGTAACTAAAGATCAGTTACTTTCAACAAAACCACAAATCATTTTAGGAAATACATACCACCTGTATTTAAGACCAGGAACCGAAGTTTTAAAACATTTTGGTGGATTGCATAAATTTATGAACTGGGAAAAGCCTATTCTTACCGACAGTGGAGGTTTTCAGGTTTTCTCTCTTGCACAGAGTAAGGAGATAGAAGGAAAAACCAAACCAGAAGTTATAGTGACAGAAGAAGGAGTAAAGTTTAAGTCTCACCTTGACGGCTCGTGGTATTATTTCACACCTGAACTGGTTATTGATATACAGGAAATAATTGGCAGCGACATTATGATGCCCCTTGATGAATGCCCGCCTTATCCTGTCAGTCATCAATTTGCAGAAGAATCTTTAAAGAGAACTGTTAGATGGCTTGAAAGGGCAAAAAAACATAAGAAAAACGATTGGCAGGCTTTGTTTGGGATTATTCAAGGTTCTACATACGAA
This sequence comes from Hydrogenothermaceae bacterium, assembly GCA_027030405.1. GTDB lineage: Bacteria > Aquificota > Aquificia > Aquificales > Hydrogenothermaceae > JALSSE01. Next base: position 523 of record JALVEZ010000142.1, read on the forward strand.
GATTTAAGAAAAGAAAGTGCAGTCAGAACTGTCGAGCTTGATATGGACGGTTATTCTATCGGTGGATTGTCCGTTGGGGAGCCTGTGGAATTTATGTATAAAATGACAGAGATTGTCACGGAAATCATACCAAAGTCAAAACCGAGATATCTTATGGGAGTTGGAACCCCTGAGAACATCATTGAGAGTGTTGATAGGGGCGTTGATATGTTTGACTGTGTAATGCCTACCAGAAATGCCAGAAACGGGACACTCTTTACACATTACGGAAGGCTCAACATAAAAGCAGCAAAGCATAAATTCAGCGAAGAACCGATAGATAAAGAGTGCGACTGCTACACCTGTCAGAATTTCAGCAGAGGATATATCAGGCATTTATACAATGCACAGGAAATAACGGCTTTAACATTAGGAACGATCCACAACCTCAGATTTTACAGCAAACTGATGGAAGATATCAGAAATTCAATAAGAGAAAACAGATTTAAAGAATTTAAAAAAGAGTTTTATGAGGAGTATAATTCGACATAATCTATTCAAAGCTTATAAATCGTTTTGGATCTATCTTTTTTGCCACGGAAGATGGGAATAAACCTGAAATGGTTGTTGCAAGGAAAAGTAAAAATGTCAGAACAAACAGAATAAAGAAAGGAACCTGATAGTATATGATCCATCCGAAAGATACTTGATTTATCACTTCTATAAAAATAACACTGATAAACAACCCTAATAAAACACCTAAAAATATTCCGATAGATGCAGAGATTCCAGCAGATAAAACAAGAATCCATTTTATCTGTGTCCAGCTTCCACCTATATATCTGATAATACTGATCTCCCTTTTCCTTTCGATTACAAAAGCCATCAACGTATTTGCGATTCCGATTAAAGATATAAATATGGCGATAAACTCAATGGCATAAGTTATATAAAAACTCCTATCAAAAATTTTAAGCACTTTTTTTCTGATCTCATCATTGTTGAGTATTTCAAGTGAATAGTTGCCGTGGTATATAAAATCCTGCTTCAGCTTTCGTTCAAACCCTTTAACGTCAGTACCATTTCTTAAGAATAAACTTAGTTGAGTTGTGTCATCAAGTCCCCAATATTTTTTCAACCATTTTCTATCAAAAACAAAAATACCTGAGGTGGTGGAATAACTTAAGAAAACGCCATTAACGGTGAAAGTTTCTTTACCTTTCGGAGTATCAATCTGAATTTTATCACCTTTCTTAAGTCCATAAATTTTTCTTAAATATTCGGAGATTGCAACCTGCTTTTCATTGGCAAGTTCATCAAATGCCTTATCTCTATCTTTCCTATCAAGATATTTAACATTAGAGTACTTTTTCATAACATCCACATTGGCAAAACCTGCTATTACAGGTTTATCTTTATAAAAGATCTGTAGAGCTCTGAATTTATAAATTGCCTCTATTTCAGGATAATTATTTAACCTTTGAATTACACTATCGGAAACAGGATAATAACAAAAGTTAGAAACACAGGATGCAGGCTTTATATAAATATCTGCAACAAGACTATCATTAATCCATTCTTTTAATGAATTTCTAAAAGAAAAAATAAGAACCACCATAGATAAAATAAGTGCAGTTGAGATTGCGATACTCATAACTGCAACTGAAAATCTGTAAAGATTCCCTTGAATATCTCCAAGTGTCAAAATACCAATACTTTTAAAGATCTGAACTACAGGATATTTAATAACCTTCAATAAAATAATGAGGAATAAAGGAGATAAAAATGTAAAACCTAAAATTATTAAAAGAACTCCGATATAAGATAAAAATGGAAGATCGAAAGGAGTGTATTTATATTCGTAAAATGATAAAAGTCCGCCGCATATTACAAGAATTATTCCTGCTAAAGCCACATATTTATACTTTGAATGGTATCTTGTCTCAAAAGAACCATCCCTTGTTGTTTCTGCTGGTTTTATTTTAGACGCTTCATATGCAGGAATTATAGAGGCTATAAAAGATATAACTATTCCTAAAAGGACAGCATTCACAACATCAGTCATAGAAATAAGGAAATCAGAAACAGAGACATTGCTATAAACTGTAGAAACTGTTTTTTCCACTGCTGAAACAGCAAAATATGCAAAAAATTGACCAATAATAATACCTAAAATAGAACCAATAATACCTAAAATTACACCTTGAAGGGTAAAAAGCAGTATTATTGTTTTCTTTTTTGCTCCCAAACTTCTCAAAATACCGATTTCTGTTCTTTTTTTAACAACAGTAATAAAAATTGTGTTGTATAAAAGGAAAATACCCACTAAAAGAGCAACAAAACTGATAAATTGAAGATTATAGTTAAAAGATGCAATCAATGATTCTTGATTGTCAACTAATTTTTCTTTTTTAGAAATAATAAGCTGTTTTTTATCAAAAGAAGGTAGTAATTTTATCCAATCAGGATCTTTTATATCCAGATCAATAAATGATAAATAACCTGTTTTATTAAAAAGTTCTTGAAAATTTCCAATATCTATAAAAATAACATTTGATTGAAGCTCGCTCTCATAACTTCCTACAATTTTTAAAAGATACTGCTTGTCATAAACAACGCTGAGAAGATTGTCTCCTGTTTTCAAATTGTATTTTGAAAGAAAACCTTCAGGGACAATAACTGAATTTCTATTTTTATAATAATCTAAGAAAGATTTAGAATTTATTGTAATTCCCATATATCTTAGAGTTTTTACAGTTTCGACGCCGTAAAGCTCTGCCACTTCTTCAAATTGTGGGAAATATACTGGAGTTTTTAAAACAGGAAAGGCTTTTTCTTCTCTGGTTAATATTTCTGGATAAATTGATTCATTAAAATCTATTCCAAATTTATTAAAAATTTGATAATTTGCTTTAGAATTCACTGCATTAATATTACTTTCCAGAGATTTTACTGCTTTGTCAGAAGCAACACTTATAGCTATAAACAGAGCTATACCTAAAGAAATACCAAAGATAGAGAGAAATGTTAAAAATTTTTCTTCTTTTAAATTTTTAAATAAAATTAGTTTTACAAGATTTAGATTATTTTTCATTCTGAAATAATCATTCCATCTTTAATTTTTATTATTTCTTCTGCATATTTGGCAATATAATCTTCGTGTGTTACAAGGATTACCGTTTTGTTTGATTCTTCTGCAAGGGAGGATATCAGCTCCATTATCTCTTCACCTGTTTTACTGTCTAAACTTCCTGTCGGTTCATCTGCCAGAATGATCTCAGGATCATGGATAAGAGCCCTTGCAATTGCAACCCTTTGTTGTTGTCCCCCTGAAATCTGGTGAGGATAAGCTTTTTCTTTACCTTTTAATCCAACTTTTTCAATATATTCATACACTTTACTTTTATTTATCTGACCGTTTAAAAGTAAAGGCATTTGAACATTTTCAAATACGGTTAGATTAGGAAGAAGATTAAAAAATTGGAAAATAAAACCAATCTTCTTTCGTCTGTATTTTGTTAGTTTATCATCATTAAATTTTGTAATGTCTTCCCCGTCAACCACTATGCTTCCTTTATCAGGAAAATCCATACCTCCAATTAGGTTCAGTAATGTTGATTTACCTGATCCAGAACTTCCCATAATAGATAAAAATTTTCCGTCTGGGATCTTCAGATTTATATCTTTTAAAACAAGCTGAGCACCGTAAAACTTAACTAAATCTTTTATCTCAATCATCTTTGCATATCAGACTTTTTATTTCTAATTTCAGAAGTTCTAATGTTTCTTTTTTATACCTAATATTGACTTCCAACTGTTTATTTACAAATATTGTGTTTTTAATTTCTTTTTTGATTTTTTCAATCTCTTCTATAAGTTTTTTAGCTTCTTTATCATTTTTTAGCAGATTAACTAACTCTTTTTCCTGAAGTTCTTTAGAACTTGTGTAAGCTTGCAATGTTTTCATATATTTTTCTTTTATCTTTTCTAATTTTTCTTCTAATTCTGCAAGTTTTTCTTCCAATTTGTCTATTTTTACAAGGTTTGAGACTATTCCGTTCTCAAATTGGTTTATTTTGTCGTTTACTTTTCTTGCCATTTTTAATAATTTTTCTATTTTTTCCATTTTCCACCTCTTTAATATCCTGTCATCTCAACATAAGCCCTGCCGGTATGTGAACCTTTAACTTTACAGCTTCCTTCCCAGTAATAATTTCCTGTCGTGTAATATGCTGTGATTTCCTGATCCTTTAAAACAGGAACTATAATTATATCAATATGTTCTGAAGGTATCTTTATATTCCATTTTGACGGATATTTTGCTCCTGTTTTTGTTGAACGGTAATCATCTAAAACATTTATCTGAAAATCTTCAGGTTTTAGAGCCCTGTATTTTCCGTTTTTATAAATAAATGTTCCTGATGAAAACTGTTTCAGGATTTTATCTTTTTCCCTTATCTGAAAGAGCATTATTTCCGTATTGTTGTCGAGCTGGATTGCAAACCAGTCCCAGCCTTTATCTATGGTTGGTTTATATTTGGGAAACAGTTCCCTATCAAACCAGGAATAACCTTTAACTTTAAACTTTTTATCTTTAATCTTTAGGAATCCTTCAGTTTTCATTCTTGTGTTTGAAAAATAATAACTGTATCCAAATTCTGGATCATCAGATTTTTTGGAATATCCATTCTTACCGTGAAAAACATAAGGTTTTTCAGGGACAAGCGAAAGATCGATTTCCTTTTTGTTATCTATTCCTTTGATCCTCATTTTCTCTAAGGAACCAGACAGATTGTTATTTCCTACCCATACATAGAGATGATCTTTGTCTGCCCCTGCAAAGTTAAAAGCTCCTCTGTCTGCTTTGTCTGAAAAAAGAAACCTTTCATTGCTAACATCGGTAACTGCAAAGTGGGAAATGTATATATGATTTACTCCAAAGTTTGAACGGAATTTTTTATCATTTAATTTTATAATGAAAAATGTTAGTTCAAATCCATATTCATTCTCTTTTTCATCCCACAAATGACCTGTGAAATACCACCATTGGACGTTGTATTTATCTATAAAATACAAATCCTCAGGAAGATTGATTTTTTCTTTTTTTAACGTTTCTGCCCACCCAATATTTATTATCATTAATAATATTAATAAAATTCTCATCAGAATAAAACCAGTTTATATTTATATAAAATTATATTTTGTTGCATAAAAGTATAAATCATATAATTTTTTTATCAATGTTAAAATTAGTAAGAGGTTTTTGAGTATATGAAATACATTTTTGGCCCAGTAAATTCAAGAAGATTCGGAATATCCTTAGGAATAGATCTGAGTCCAGACATAAAAAGCTGTAATTTTGATTGCCTTTACTGTGAACTGGAAAAAAATACGCCTGTTGATTTTATTCAGAATGAACCAGATGTTCAGCAGATTATTACAGAACTAAAACAGTTCTTATCAAAAAATAGAAATATCGATGTTATAACAATAACTGCAAATGGAGAACCTACCCTTTATTCTAAACTTGGATTGTTAGTTGAAGAGATCAATAAAATAAAAGGTGATCTAAAAACTCTTATCCTTTCCAACGCATCTACAATTTATAAAAAAGAGATAAGAAATGTTTTAAAAAATTTAGACATAGTAAAACTCTCCCTCGACTCTGTAGATCCTGATGTTTTTAAAAAAGTTGATAGACCATCTTCTTCTGTCGATCTGAATAAAATAGTTGAAGGTATTAAGATCTTTAGAAAAGAGTATAAAAGTTTGTTGGTTATTGAGGTTTTGGTGGTTCAAAATGTAAATGATTCTGAAGATAATATTAGAAAAATTGCACAGGTTTTAAAAGAAATAAAACCTGATAGAATTGATTTAGGAACGGTGGATAGACCACCTGCTTACAGAGTAAAACCTGTATCAAACGATAAACTTTACAAGCTTGCACAATATTTTGATGGACTGAATGTTGTTGTAGTCCATAGAAAAAATGAAGGAACACCGACATTTAAACTGGAAGAAAAAGATATCCTGAAGACGCTTTCAACACGCCCGTTTTCAGAAATCGATATAGAAACGCTATTTGATGATGACACTAAAACACAGTTTGAGCAGTTACTAAAACAGGGAAAAATAAAAAGAGAAAAAGTCGGAAACCTGTCTTTTTATTCAACTGTATAACTCTAAAACCTTACAGCTTTACAACATTCTCAACTTCTTCTAAATTCTTCACCTGTGGATAAGGGAAATCCTGTATATATTCTGAATCTTCAGGTCTAACTATTCTGATCGCTTTCATTCCTGCTTTTTCTGCAGATTTCACTTCATCTGGATTATCTGTTAAGAAGAGGATTTCTTCAGGTTTTAAACCTATCTCTTTTGCAATTTTTTCATAAGATTTTTGTTCTTTTTTATTTCCTATTTTTGTATCAAAATGACCTGAAAATAGATCAAGGATATTTCCATATTCAGAATGGGAAAAATAAAGTTTTTGGGCACCAACAGAACCAGACGAGTATATGTAAAGCTGGTAGCCTTTGTCTTTCCATTCTTTCAACTTTTTGTATGCATCTTCATACAGATGCCCTTTCAGTTCGCCACTTTCAAATCCTTCTTTCCATATAAGCCCTTGAAGTTCTTTTAATGGAGTAACTTTTTTATCCTCATCAATCCATTTTTCAAGGATCTGTGCTACCTCTTCCAGAGAGAGCTTTTTACCTTCGATATCTTCAACTTGCTTTATAATCTGTTTTACTTTTTCGTTTTCTCTGTTTTCTTCTAAAAACTGTTTCAGTTTCTTTTTAGAATACGGAAACATCACATCTTTAACATAAGAAATAGAAGACAAAGTTCCTTCTATATCCAGAAGAATGGCTTTTACCATAAAATTTACCTCTGAATTTGATTTTTGATAATTATAATAGAATTAGAATCGATAAATATAGTTTTTATCTATCAGGTGAAGGTATCCGTTTAGACATTTTATATCTTTTTCTTTAAGGAGGGCATTATTAACGTATATTTCTGGATCATCACCATTTGAAAAATTGTAATATATGTCCAGTTCTTCTCCGCCTAAAGTTTTGACAGTATGGAAGTTAAGCAGATCTAATGAGGCAAATTCACCTGGAATTATATGATTAAGAACTAAAAATTTAGCTTTTTCAGAGTTGCCATTTTCTATTCCCAAGTTTTCTACTTTCGTTCTACATTCTGATAAAGCACTATTTGATGGTGCCAGAACTGTAATAGGATATTCTGTCTGTAATAACCTTTCTAATCTTGCTACTTTAACAGCTAATAAAAATAGAGAAAGTTCTTCTTTTTTAGTTAAAACATCGTAAATATTTTTAGAGAAGTAGTTTTGCATAAAAAAATCTCCATTCATCAAAATCAAGTGGTTGTAATACTGTTCGAATGAATGGAGATTTTTGTTAATAACAACAATAAAAAGGCTGGATTCACATCCAGCCTTTAAAAGGTTTTAAGAATCTCTATATTATTCTTCTATATTTTCTCCTATATTAATTACTTCTGCTTTGAGTTTTATGATATACGGATTCTCATCTGGATCATTTGATCTAATTTTAACTACTGCTTTCTTGAATCCTTCACCAGTTGGACAAGCTTCAACATCAACAGTACAAGTGTCACCACTTCCAAGAGTTACTCCAGTACAATTATCTGTCATTGTAAATTCAGAAGCATCTCTACCTCTAAGTAAAACTTTATCAATTGTTAATCCAACTGGAGTTGTTCCACCTGCATTTGTTATAGTTATTGTAGCTGGATAACACATTCCAGTTTCTATAGTTCCATAGTCTTGAGTTGTAACATTTGATGATATATCTGGCTCATCAGCATTTCTACCTATACCAGTAATATGAGTATAAAGTTTAGGATTATCTGTGTCATTAGTAATTATTTTTAGAGCAGCTTTAACTTTTCCAATAGTTACAGGTTTAAAATCAAGTTCTATTGTACAGCTATCACCTGGATTTACTGAGCTATTCGAACAGTTTTCACTTAATATTCTAAAGTTAGCTGAATCAACTCCTCTTAAGACGACATTAGAGATTTCTAAAGGTGTTAATCCAGTGTTTGATACAGTGACTGTTTGATTTGCAGAATCACCAGGCATGTAAACTGCACCAAAGTCAATAGATGTAGGGTTGATTTCTGCCTGTGGAGCAACACCATTTCCTCTTAAATATGCATAAGAAGTAGTTTCGTTATCTGCATTTGATAATATTTTGAATAATCCTTTCTTTTTACCAACAGAAGTAGGTTGAAAAGAAACATTAATTTCACAGCTATCACCTGGATTTAAAGTAGTTCCAGAGAAATTACATGTTGTTGAAACAACATGGAAATCTAAAATATCTCTTCCTCTTTTTAATATTTTAGAGATAACAAGAGGACTTCCTCCTACGTTACTAATAACAATAGTTTCCGCTGGTGAAACAGATCCAACCTTTACATCTCCAAATTGTATAGTTCCTGGATTGACTTGGATTTCAGGACCACTCGTTAATGCATATGTACCTCCCATAGATGCAAGTGATAATGCAACTATTCCTGGTAAAACAAAGCTTCTTACTTTTTTCATAATAGATCCTCCTTTATGAGATTGTTTATGTTTAGTTTTTTTCTGAATTATTTAATAGCAAAAATTATGCCATTTTTTATGGTTCTGAGAAATATAAAGAAATTATTATTGCCTTTTTGAGTCATAAAGATTAGATGTCATATACTCTTACAAATTTTAGAAAATTTTACTATTAGAATTTTATATTAAATACTGGAATAATATTCACTATGTGAATATTGTAAAAACTGTTTACAATTGTAAATAGTTTTTACAATACCCCAGACAAAATCTGTCTGGGATAAAATTTATTTAATATAGATTAACTTTTTGCACAGGCTGTTTCTTGGTTATGGTAGCTGTTCCATGCAGTCATACCACCTGACAGAATTGTTAGATTGTTAAATCCGTACTGTTCAAGAACACTTGCAGACATTGCAGCTCTTGGCCCTAATCCACAGATAATAACAATTTCTTTATCTTTAGGTAGTTCATTGTATTTTTCTCTTACAGCAGGAGCAGGGATATGGATACTTCCATCTATATGTCCACCGTCCCATTCACCCTGACTTCTTACATCAAGGAGTACAAGATTTTCATCTTTATTTTTTAATCTTTGTTCTAATTTTTCTGGAGAAATGAGTTTGAAACTGTTAACATCTTTTCCTGCTTTTGCCCATGCCTGCATTCCACCTTCAAGGTATCCGATTTCATAATCAATTCCTACTCTTCTTAATTTAGTTGTGGCTATTTTTACATCTTCAACACTATCTGCAACCAGTAATACATTTTTATCAGGAGGTAAAATCCAACCTGCAAATGTGGAGAAAGGCATACAGTTATGATCTAAACTATAAGAATTAGGAATATGACCACCTGCCCATGCAATGTATGAACGAACATCTACAACGATAGCTCCGTTTTTTATTTCCTGTTCAAATTGATCTGGTGTCATAGGTTTTGGAGTTGGTAAATTTTCAACTAATTCTGGCCCTTCAGCATTTATTTTTGATGATCTTCTGAAATGATCAGGAGCCTCAGGCATACCATCTAAAAGATTTTTAATAAATTCCTCTTTATTGTCATATTTTAAGGCTCTGTTATAAAGTCTTTCATAACCAATAGTTGAAGTTCTTTTTGCAGCAAGAGCTTTTCCACATAATGTTCCTGCACCGTGGGCTGGATAGATCTCAACAAAATCAGGGAGTTTTAAAAGCTTA
>JALVEZ010000143.1 GCA_027030405.1 Hydrogenothermaceae bacterium
TCCAGCAGTTCCTGTAAGGTTAAGCTCTATTTTAGAAGTTCTTAATCCTTTATCTCCATATCTTTTTACAATTTCGTGGGCAACTCTTGTTCCAACTGAGCGATACACATTTCTAATAGCATAAAACCCAGCGTAGTTTTCTTGTTTTTCTATAAACGGTAAAACATCTTTTAAGATCTCTTCATCAAACGGCTTAGATGGTGGATCATTTCTATCCTGCATTGATTTTATTGGTTTACCTTTTTCTGGCTGTTTGATAACGCATCCAACATCAACAAATTTTGCTTTAAAGTGATCTGCAGGAAGTTTTGGCTTAAGGAGATCAACCCTTCCGATAATATCATCTAAATGTTTGTATCCCATATCTGCTAAGAACTGTCTAACTTCTGTAGCAACATAAGAAAGGTATCTGATTATGTGGTCAGGTGTTCCTGGGAATTTTTCCCTCAATCTTTTATCCTGAGTTGTAATACCGACAGGACAGGTGTTTAGGTGACATTGTCTTGCCATTACACAGCCTTCGGCTATCATCAGTCCAGTTCCAAATCCGAACTCTTCAGCACCTAATAAAGCACCGAATACAATATCTTTACCGTTCTTTATACCGCCGTCAACTCTAAGTTTCACCCTTCCTCTTAAATCATTATCAATAAGAACCTGCTGAACCTCAGAAAGACCAAGCTCCCATACAGTTCCAGCATTTTTTATAGAAACTAATGGAGAAGCACCTGTTCCCCCATCATGTCCTGAGATATGAATAATATCTGCAAATGCCTTAACAACACCAGAAGCTACGGTTCCTATTCCTGTTTCAGAAACAAGTTTTACTATAACTTTAGCATTTGGATTAATCATTTTTAAATCGTATATAAGCTGTGCTAAATCCTCAATAGAATAGATGTCGTGATGAGGTGGTGGTGAAATTAAAGTCACACCTGGTTTTGAATGTCTTAAAAATGCAATATATGCATCAACTTTTTTACCTGGTAGCTGACCGCCTTCACCTGGTTTTGCACCCTGTGCTATTTTAATTTCTATCTCTTCTGCACTGTTGAGATATTCAGGTGTTACACCAAACCTACCTGACGCAACCTGTTTTATTTTAGAGTTTTTATTAGTTCCATATCTTGCAGGATCTTCTCCACCTTCCCCTGAGTTTGATTTTCCACCTATTGCATTCATAGCCTCGGCAATTGTTTCATGGGCTTCTCTACTTAAAGCTCCGATAGACATCCCAGCACCGATAAATCTTTTCATTATTTCTTCAATAGGTTCAACATCTTCAACAGGAATTGGAGGTCTGTCACTCTGTATTTCAAAAAGATCTCTAACATTTACAGGTTTTTCTTTGTAAGCGTAATCTGAAAATGCTTCATACTCTTCCCAGCTTTCGCCTCTTACTGCCCTATGAAGGGATGTTAAAGCTTTTGGATTCCATGAGTGGAATTCACCATCTCTTCTATGTCTGAATTCTCCGTTTTGAGGTAATGTTTTTATTTCACCTGAAACTGCTTTATTAAATCTTAAAAGAACTTCCTGAGCTATCTGTTTTAAACCGATTCCGTTTAGTCTTGATGGGGTTCCAGGGAAGTATTTATCAATAACTTCTTGACTTATTCCTAAAGCTTCAAATAATGCAGAACCTCTATAACTTTTAATGGTAGCTATACCCATTTTAGACATTATTTTTAGTAAGCCTTCATTTGCAGCTTTTTTATAGTTATCTAAAGCCTCTTCGAAAGGCAGGTCAAACTTTCTATCGTTTTCAACAAGATTTCTTATTATCTGAACAGCAAGATAAGGGTTTACAAGTGTTGCTCCATATCCTATTAAAAATGCAATGCTGTGGGTATCTCTTGCTTCTCCTGTATCTGCAATTATACTGAACTTACTTCTTTTTCCTTTTCTTCCCATATAACTATTAACAGCAGAAACAGCCAATCCCATAGGTATAGGTGCACCTTCGTTAGACACATTTCTATCAGAAAGAATGATAATCTCTTTCCCGTTATCTACTGCCTCTTCAACTCTCCTGCAAATATCTTCAACAGTCGGTTCAAGGGCAGATTCATAAGGGTCAAAAATAGTAGGTATTATCTGAACTTTATCAGCAAATGTTTTCTTTATTTCATTTAAATGGTTGTCAAAAATTATAGGACTGTCAAATAACAGCTGATCTGCGTGTTTTGGAGTTTCTTTTAAGAAATTTTCTTTCTTTCCTACGTAGGTTAAAAGGGACATAACTCCTTTTTCTCTAATAGGGTCTATCGGAGGATTTGTTACCTGTGCAAATCTTTGTTTAAAATAAGAAGCAAGTAGTTTTGGCCTTCTTGATAAAACAGAAATCGGTGTATCATTCCCCATTGAGTAAATAGGGTCTACACCTTTACCTGCCATTTCTTTTATAACCATATTAATTTCATCTTTGTCATATCCAAAAATAAGCTCTTCAGTTAAAACATCTTTTGGTTCAACTTCTGGATAATCTTTTGCAGGAATAAAGGTTTTAAGGTTTTCTTCTACCCATTTTTTATACTCTTTTCCTTTGACAAGTTCATCAATAACCTCTTCAGAAAGATAAACCTTCCCTTCTTTGGTATCGATTGCTATTTTATCACCAGGGCCTAATCTTCCTTTTGTTATGATTTTTTCTTCTGGTTCTTCAACTACACCAACTTCAGAAGCAAGTATAACCCTATCTTCTGTTATCACATATCTTGCAGGTCTGAGACCGTTCCTATCTAATTTTCCTATTACAACATCTCCATCTGTAAGAGCAAGAGCAGCTGGGCCATCCCACGCTTCAAAAATACAAGAAAAATACTGATAGAAGGCTTTTTCTTCTGGTGTTAATCTATCATCATTTTCCCATGCTCTTGGGATAAGAACGTTTACAGCAAGTTTTGGATCTTTTCCTGAATGAATTAAAAATTCAAGTGCATTATCAAGGGATGCAGAATCACTATCTTCATATCTGACAATAGGTAAAATATATTCTGCGTGTTCACCCCAAACTTCTCTAATATCATCAGCTTTTCCGTTTAACCAGTTTCTGTTTGCAGAAATTGTATTGATTTCACCGTTATGTGCTGTCATTCTGAACGGTTGTGCAAGTTTCCAGTTAGGGAATGTATTTGTAGAATATCTCTGGTGGAATATAGATAAACCACTTTCAAAATCTTCATCCTGAAGATCAGGATAAAAATATCTCAGCCTTGGAGCAGTTACCATAGCTTTATAAACAATGGTCTTGCTGGATAAAGAAGGAATATAAAACGCTTCCCATCCATCTTTATCAGCTAATTTTTCCAACTGTTTTCTTACTATAAAAAGTTCTTTTTCAAAATTTTCAACTTCGATTCCTTCTTTTGAAATCAATGCCTGATAAATTTCTGGTTCTGTTCTCTGGGCAATCTCACCTAATTCTTCCCTGTCAATGGGAACTTTTCTCCAGCCTAAGAACTTAAATTTCTTATTTATAATACTTTCAACTTCATCTTTCATTTCTTCAAACTTTCCTTTTGGAAAGAAAAACATACCTACTGCAAAATCTTCTGAGGATGGAATATTTATTCCTAGATTTTTTGCTTCTTTTTCAAAAAATTTATACGGTATCTGTGTTAAAATTCCTGCACCATCACCTGTTTTACCATCGGCACTTACGGCACCTCTGTGATCTAAATTGGCTAAGGCATCTAAAGAATCTTTTACTAATTTATGTGATTTAATTCCTTTGATATCTGCGATAAATCCTACACCGCAGGCATCTCTGTCAATAATGTTGAACAACCTTACCACCTCATTCTTTTTTTTAGATTGGTAACCTATTATTATATATCAATAATTTAAGTTTATGGCTATTATATAAACATCAGGAGGCAATTTTGAAAATATATAAAGCACTTACGATAGCAGGAAGTGATAATAGCGGTGGAGCAGGAATACAGGCAGATATAAAAACTTTTTCTGCATTTAGTGTTTATGGAATGAGCGTTATAACTGCAGTTACATCACAAAATACAACAGGGGTGAAAGATTTCTATAAACTTCCTACAGAGCATATAAAAAAGCAATTTGAAACAATTTGTGAAGATATAAAGATTGATGCTTTAAAAACGGGAATGTTAGTAGATGAAGAGGTTGTGGAAACAGTAGCAGAGTTCATAAAAAGATACCATTTGAAAAACCTTGTTATAGATCCAGTCATAAAAGCATCTAAAGGTAAAGATCTGTTCAATAAAAAAGCAATTGAAAGCTATATAACCAGACTTATACCATATTCAAAAATTATAACCCCAAATAAAATAGAAGCAGAGATGTTAACAGGAGAAAAAATTAATAGCGTAGATGATATAAAAAAATGTGCCAGAACTTTAAAAAGTTACGGAGCAGAAATCGTTATAATAAAAGGTGGACATATAGATTTTGAAGATAGTGTTGTTATCGATACTGTTTATATAAATGACAAGTTCATTTATCTAAAATATCCAAAAGTTCAAATAAAAGATACTCACGGAACAGGTTGCACATTTTCAGCAGCGATAACTGCTAATCTTGCGAAAGGAATCGAACCATTGAAATCAATAAGAATAGCCCGTGCTTATCTGCAGGGCAGTTTAGAAAATGCTCTTGATGTTGGAAAAGGATCTGTCTGTTTAAACCATTCTTGGACAAAATGAACATTTTTTTATCGGTAAAATTGACTTTTCAGTCTTTCACCTCAAACAAATATATCTATCCCTAAAATGGCCAACTAACATACCTAAAGCAAATGAAATTTAAATCAAAACTTTAGTCCAAAAATTTTTCTATATCTTAAAAATCATAAGTTTTCTTCAAAAATAATCTTTCATGTCAGAAATCCAGATTTTCTATCGTTTATATAAGTGTAAATAAATTTAGGAGGTTTAAAATGCAAAACAATTCATGGATAAACGGTTATTTAAAGGCAGAACCAGAAGAATTTGTTCTTGGGCATACACGCTTCCTATACTTTACAGTAGAAACTATAGACGGAGAAGAATTAGAAATCATAACAGCAGGAAAACCTGTTATATACCTGAAAAATCTATCAGTTGGAAATCATATAAACGTAGCTATAAAAGAAAGTTATCTCGAATCGTTTGAACTGTTCGCAACTTGCATAATACCGAACTAGTTTCCATCTCTTACCTCCAAACAACCACCTGGAAGGACACGTTCCTTCCTTTTTTGTCAGAAAAATAAAAAAAGTTTCGTTAATAAAAAATAAAAATATTTTGGAGGACACTATGAACAAAAATTTTATAAGAATCTTTTTAATACTGGGTATTATCATCACATCAGCTACGGCAGATGAATCCGAACTAAACCTCACAAAAAAATTAGATCAGATAACAAATGAAATAATATCCCTAAAGCTAAAAGAAAAAGAGGTATGTAATCAAAAGATCAAATACAAAATAAAAATAGAAAATGAAAAAAACAGATTAGAAAAGCTAAAAAGAACACAAATCTCCTTAAAAGAAAATATTTCTTATGTAGATCCTACCAAATATTCAAAATTATCAACTGAAATAACCAAAACAAAACTAAAAATATCCGATTTTCAGCATAAATTCGAAACTTACGACTCAAAATGCGAAAATATTCGAAAAAAACTATCCGATCTAAACGAAAAAAGAGTAATACTTCAGCAAAAACTCAAAAAAATAAATTCTAAAAAATTAGAAGATTTATTAAAAAAAGAAGAATGGGTGGAAGGAAAGGGAGAAGATATTCTTGATATAGACGAGAGCCTGAAAAGTTGTGAAGAAAAAGCCATAAAATACGCAGAACAAAATGCAATCAACTCAAAATACGGTATCATAAGTTCATTCATCCAGTCATCAAAAGAGATTAATATTAACGGGAAAAAATATAAAGCCAATAAAAATTTCTCCCAAAAACTAAAAAATCTCATAAAAGTAGTTAAATTAGAAGAAAAAGTAATATCCAACACAAGAGAACCTGTAAAAATAGGAAATATTAATACTTTTATATGCAAAGCCCACGTAAAGCTAAAAGTAAAAGGTATAATCCAACCAAAAGATGTAGAAAATCTTTTATACATACCACAAAAAGATAAAACAGATTCAAGAAATATAGTAAAAACAACAAGAAGTTATAAACCATCACGTCCTAAAAAACATTTTAGTTTAGGACATTTTGGAGGAGAACTTTCTTTCGGTTATGCATACAACCTATACAACTTCGGTAAAGGTGATGAATCTACAGACGCTTTATCTACAAATCTGGGAGTAGGTTTAGGATATCTGTTTTTTGAAAAAGTTTACATAGGAACTGGAGTAGGGATCATTTTAGATAAAGTAGAAACAAACTACAATTTTGATAATCCAGAAATCAAAAGCCAATCTTTACAGCAAACAGATATGTCAACAAGTTTTTATAAATTCACCTTACTCTTATTCCCAAACAAATCAGATGAAGGATTTTTCCTCAGAGGAGAATACATAGGTTCACGAACACAGGTAGGAAAAAGAACAAAAATACCAGGAAAAGGATATGTGCTTGCATTCGGAAAGAAAAGCGGAATTTTTGGAATAGAATTTAGATATACAACATCAAAAGCAGAACAACCAGACAATCCATACAACGCAGTCAAATTAAATCAATTCGCCGTAATCGGTTCAATGCTTCTTTTTTAATGTCAGAAAATAGAAACTTTGATCGTTTATATAAACAACAAAAAATTTTAGGAGGTCTTTTTATGAGAAATTTAAAACTTTTAGCATTAGGAGCAGCAGCAATAATCACTTTCACAGGTTGTTCATCTTCAGATTTAGGAAAATTCACACAATACAAACCTATGCAAAACGAACTTAAAAATGCACCAGATTGGGTAATCAAGCCAGTGGGAAAATATCAGGCAAAAGCTTCAGCAAAAATGATAGATGACAATTTCGAACTTGCTAGAACCGAAGCGATAATGACAGCAAAAGTAAGGTTAGCAGAAAAAATACAGTCAGCAATAGATCAGGAAGTAAAAAATAAAATCAAGAAAAAGTTAAAAGGAAAAAACGGAAAAGTAAAACAAAACCTGAACTTAAAATCAAACTACTACGTAAGCTCGGCACTGATAGATGTTGATGAAAAAGATTTATGGGTATCACAAAACGGAAACGTATGGGTGTTATTACAGGCGAATCCAGAAATAGTAAAAATGGCAATCCAAAAGGCAATAGCAGACTATTCAGACGGATTAGTATCAACAGATGAATAAAATGTCAGAAATTCAAAGTTTCAATCGTTTATATAAAAACAACTAATTTTGATGGGAGGTCAGTAAAATGACAAAAGTTTTAACAGCAGCATTATTAACACTGGGAGGTGCAGCGATCTTAACATCCTGTGGAAGCGGAGGTGGAGGAGGTTTATCGGACAACCCTCACGTAAAGATCGAATCATTGCAGGTAAAAAACGCAAACGGCGACACAGATAATCCAGAAATCCATCTAAACGAAGAGTTCGTTATCACGTGGAAAGTTAAATACGGCGGATCTCAAGGATATCATATAGAGTTTTACACGGCAGCTAACAACGGAGGAGAAGATAGAAGGTTCGAAATGCAAAACTGTGATATTTTCATGACAGATTGTGATAAAGGTTTAAGATGTAGATATTTTATAAGTGAAAAATACAATGATTACTCAATAGAATGCAAAACCAATGATAAAAATGAACATTATACAGGCAACTTCGTCACCAGAATAAATCCATACACCGTTAACTACATCACAGGAAAAGCCATCATATTCCCTATAAGCGAAAGCGGAATAACTACACTCTCAGACAAAAAAAGTGTCCCAGTTAGATTCGTACCATAAAACAACCCAACAGGGAGTGAGGTGGGAGGTATCAAACACCAAAATCTCCCAGCCTGCCTCTTTGAGGCGGGTTTTTTTTCTAAAAATATCAAGGAGGAGACAAATGAAAAATACTTTTAAAATTTTTATCACTGGATTAATTGGAGCTATGTTTATCACTTCTTGCAGCAAATTAGAAACAGCAAGAACTGTTTACAATGCATATACCACATACAAAAGCACAAAAGAAACAGTAAAAGGATATCAAAACTTAAAAAACATAGGCTCACTAACCAGAATAAAACCTGTTTTTTATCCTTACAAATCTGTAAAAGTTGAAGTTCAGCTAAAAGATGTGGAAGGCAGAAACAACCAAAAGATTGCAGAGGCTTTAAAAGAGAATATCAAGTATGATCTAAAGAAATTTTTCAAAGATTATGGATTGACTGACAAAAAAGTCTGTGAAACAAACTGTAAAGAACCTTATCTCATTGTAAGATTCAAAGAAAGAAGTTATAAATCTGTCCTGCAAAAATGGGCATTAAAAGGAAAATACGGTGGAAAAATCCAATATATCGATGGAAAAACAGGAAAGGTTCTGTTAGAAGATGAAATAGGGAATAAAGAAACTTTCTATGATGTGGCAAAAGCTATTGGAGAGATTTTAGAGATAAAAGTTTATAGAAGTGGTATCCAACCATTTTTAAACGATAAACAAAAAGCAAAAGAATATCAAAAAAAATACGGAAAAAATCTACAAAACAGAAAATCAGATAAATATGTAAACAAATCCTTTGAAAAGATTCTAAAAAACACCTAAAATTTCAAATATCCTAAACCACACTCAATGCCCTGTCTCATCAGGGCTTTTTCTTTTTAGGATGAAAATCTAACAAAACCATTATCAAATTTTCAGCTAAATTAAAAATCTTTGGGAGGGTTTTATATCAATAGTTTGCCGATTTTGAGGTTTGATTTGTATAAGAATATAGAGGGGTTTTTGGCATTCTTTTTAGGGTGAATCGCTCTCTGAATAGCATAAAATAAGGATTACAATTTTTTGTTGACGGGAGGGCTTATTCATGCTACTTTAAAAGAAATCAAAGTTAATTTGTATAAGAATATAGGCTACTTGGCATTGTGAATATGGCTATTTTCAAGGAGTTGCAGAGGTATCTTGTTCGCCTTCGCTCACCACAAGAGTGTGTTCGCCTTCGGCTCACCAATTTGCCTTCGGCAAAAGTGAACTGTCCCGACTTTTTAAGGGCATTGCGACCCTTTTCACAGTGGCTTCTAAAACCACAGTAATTACACTCGAACTGTCCCGACTTCCTAAGGGCATTGGTTTTGCAGATTTTTTGGTTTATCCTTATATTGAGTATAAAAATTTTTAAGAAAATTCCGAATGAAAGCACGAAAAATAAAAACAATTGAAGATTTAAAGCAGTTTTTAAAAGAATTTTTTAAAGATGAAGATGTAAAAGTTTATCTTTTTGGTTCACGGGCAGAAGGAAAAAACACACCACATTCAGACATAGATTTGGCATTTGAATCAAATCAAAATATAAATAAAAAATTATCCCAACTAAAATATATACTTGAAGAAAGCAATCTCCCTTACAAAGTAGATATAGTAGATTTAAAAAATGCACCGTATTTAAAAGAAACCGTAAAAGAAAAAGGTAAAAGATGGCTTTAATAAAAAGATTAGAAGATTTTGAAAAGGCATTTAAAAGATTAAAAGAATCTTATGAAGAAACTTTAAAGCACAAAGAAAATGATTATTATACATTTTTCAGGGATTCAACAATTCAGCGTTTTGAGTTTACAGTTGAAATAATGTGGAAAACATTAAAAAATTTCCTGTATGAGCATTCAGGTATTGATTGTAAATCTCCAAAGGGCTGTATTAAAGATTTTTTTTCAGCAGGATATTTAACAAATGATGAAACAATTATTTTGCTGGAAATGATAGATGATAGAAATATGACTTCACACACTTATCACGAAGAAGTTGCTGAAAAGATATTTAAAGATTTACAGGTTTATCTGCCTATAATAGAAAAGATAATAGATAAATTAAAAGAACAGGTTGATAATACATAAATCATTATCCATTTTAAGCTCAAATAGAGTAACCCAACAATAAAAATTTGTCAGATATCTGAACTTTTCCCTGTTTATAATATAAATACATCGAAACGGGGGAATTTATTTGAAACCAAGATTAGCATTTTCAGAAAGAAAATTTAAAAATGCATTCAGCACCACATTAGGCAAATTCCTAAACTGGCAAACCTTTCTCATCTTAACAGTGTTTGCAGTTGCTATCTCATGGATACCAGACGGATTATCTTCTATCCTCTCCCAATTTTTCTCAGAAAAATATTTTCCTTACATTCAAGTAGGAACTGGTTTTGTTATATTGATTGCATTAT
>JALVEZ010000144.1 GCA_027030405.1 Hydrogenothermaceae bacterium
CTCAGAAAGACGTATACTGTTAAGTATGTCCGGTAAAACCAAAAAAGACACTCTGGTTCTCCTTGATGCGCACGCTATTTTACATCGCGCTTACCATGCCTTGCCGGATTTTTCTTCACCCGGCGGGGAGCCGACTGGCGCGCTTTACGGCGTCACTACCATGGTGCTGGGAATTATTGAACAGTTCAAACCCGAGTATATGATTGCCTGTTACGATTTGCCGGAACCAACCTACCGGCATGAGGCCTACGCCGAATATAAGGAGGGGAGAGCTAAAACCGACGAATCTCTAGTGCGCCAGATAAACCGGTCTCGGGATATTTTTAAGTCCTTCGGGATTCCCGTTTATGAAAAACCGGGTTTTGAAGCGGATGATATTTTGGGTAGTATCGCTTACTTAACCAAAGACAGGAAGGATTTGCGGGTAATCATCGCTTCCGGTGATATGGACACCCTACAATGCGTTGATAAGAAACGGGTTCAGGTTTTTACTTTAAAACGAGGAATTAAAGATACGGTTGTTTACGATGAAAAAGCGGTCAAAGAAAGATTTGGTTTTGGACCCAAACTGATTCCCGACTATAAGGGCTTGCGAGGAGATCCATCAGATAATATTCCCGGTATTGCCGGTATTGGTGAAAAGACCGCCACCGAACTGATTGTCAAGTTTGGTTCTTTGGAGCAGATTTATAAAAAACTTAAAGAAAATGAAGAAGCGTTTTTGGCGGCCGGTATCAAACCGCGGATAATAAAATTGTTGAAGGAGGGCGAAGAAGAGGCGATGTTCTCCAAAATGCTGGCCACCATTCGGACCGATGCTTTGACCGCCGAAGAGTTGGATTTGGAGTCTGCCAAATGGAAAGAAAAAGCTAATCCCGAAGCCATAATCAAACTTTTTAGCGAGCTGGGTTTTCGGGCGGTAACCGAGCGGGTCAAAAAACTGTTTTCCATAACCGAAAGTACGGAAGAGTTGGTAGAAAGTGTGCCCGAGGAAGAATTGCGGGAAGCCAGTATCATGCTTTGGCTTTTGGAAAGTGAGCGCACCAATGCCGGTTTTGATGAGATTATGGATTACGGACGGTCTTTCTTGGGCACTAAAACCTGGCCGGAAACGGTTAGCGCGTTGCGGCAAAGAATTAAGGACGAAGGTTTGGAAAAAGTGTTCTTGGAAATAGAAAAGCCGCTTATTAAGGTGTTGGACGAAATGAAGCGAACCGGAATTTTGTTGGATACCAAATACCTGGCACGCATTTCCAAAGAGTTTCACTGTGAGCTGGAGCAGTTGGAAAATGAAATTTATAAATACGCCGGCAAAAAATTCAATATCAATTCACCCAAGCAACTGGGTGAGGTGTTGTTTGACACGCTCGGTTTAAAACCAAAAAACGCCAAAAAAACCGCCGGCGGACAACGTTCCACCAAAGAATCAGAGTTGGAAAAACTGCGGGATGAACATCCTATTATTGCCGCCATCTTGCGCTATCGGGAATTACAGAAACTTGTCTCCACCTACGTGGACAATTTGCCGAAAATGGTCGGCGAAGACGGTCGCCTGCACACCACACTTTTGCAGACCGGCACCACCACCGGCCGGATGGCCAGCAAGGATCCTAACTTGCAAAATATACCGGTTAGAACCAAAGAGGGGTTGATGGTGCGGGGCGCGTTTGTGGCGGATAATGGTTATAAACTGGTTTCAATTGATTATTCGCAAATAGAGCTTAGAATCGCCGCTATTTTGTCGGGGGATGAACATATGGTGGAAATTTTCAAACAGGGTGAAGACGTGCATCAGGCGGTGGCGATGCGGGTGTTCGGTGTTTCGGCCGATAAGGTAACGCCGGAAATGCGACGCAAAGCGAAGGTAATAAACTTTGGTATTTTATACGGCATGGGAGTAAACGCTTTGCGGCAGAATTTGGGACCAGACACCACCAGAGCGGAAGCGCAGGAGTTTCTCAACGCCTATTTCAACACTTTTACGCGCTTGGCGGAATATCTGGAAGAAACAAAAAGTTTTGCTCACGAACACGGCTATACAGAAACTTTGTTCGGACGGCGACGTCATTTTCCGGGAATCGGCTCAAACGTGCCTTTTATCAGGGCGCAAGCTGAGCGAATGGCGATTAACGCGCCGATTCAGGGTACGGCCGCCGATTGTATGCGGATCGCGATGTTGCGGGTGTATGAACATATCCACTCGCTTAGTGAACCAAAGCAGGTAAGAATGTTGCTGCAAGTACACGACGAGCTAATCTTTGAAGTGGGTGATTCGGTTCTAAAAAAAGAAGTGCTGAAATTGGTAAAATTGATGGAGGGGGTGCTGGAAGGAAAAGAAACGCACGGCGTGCCGCTTTTGGCGGAAGCCAAGGTTGGCAAGCGTTGGAATGAGTTAAAAAAATTCGCCTCTTAAAATTTTTATGTATCTGGTTTTCTTTGGTGACAACAGAAAAAAAGTGCGTGATGCGGTTACGGCTTATATTGAGAAGAATTTTCCCGAAGACGGCAGTTTAACCACCCTTGATGACGCCGATTATCAGCCGGGACAGTTGAGTGACGCGCTTGGCGCCACCTCTTTATTTGGCGGGGTGGAGTGGTTTATTCTTGACAACCCGTCCGGCAATGCGGACTTTAAAGCCGAAACGGAAAAATCGTTAGCCGCTATGTCGGAGTCTCCCAACACTTTTATTGTTTTGGAAGGTAAGCTGGCGCCGGCGGATAAAAAACGTTATGAAAAATACGCCACCTTACAGCGGGAGTTTTGCGCAGAGAAGGGG
>JALVEZ010000145.1 GCA_027030405.1 Hydrogenothermaceae bacterium
TCTACAATGATTGTATTACCTTCTATTCTGTTTCCTGGTTCCAATTTATCCCTGTCAATTATCTTTGTTTTCATTGATTTCCCTTCAAAAACTACATCTCTTTCATCTAAAATTGCTTCAGGGCTTATTTTTTCTGATTTTAAAGGATATTTTTGAATGCTAAATTTATCTGTCTCTCCTATTCCTCTAATTCTTATATTTACAATTTCCACTTCCCTATCTGGATTTTTATATCCGTAAAGTTTTTGATGTGCTTGATGGAACTCTTTTATAAAATCTTTTGAGAATGGAACGGTTATTTCAAAAGATTGTCCTTTATATCTCATGTCAAGATATCTGTTGATCGTTATTTTTTCTGGTGAAATTCCTTCTTTCTGTATTTCTTCTACTGCCTTTTTTTCTAAAAGATTAAATAACGTTGATAAATGGTAATAATCAGTGTTCTTTTCAGAAAGCATTACCGTCATTGAATAATCTTTGATTATGTCGGAAAGAACCATACCTACTGCTGATAAAATTCCTGGATTTTGAGGTATAAGAACTTTTGAGATATTTAACATTTTTGCTAAAAATACTGCGTGAAGTCCTCCTGCTCCACCGAATGACACAAGTGTAAATTCCTGTGGATTAAAACCTCTTTCAATGGAGATTGTCCGTAATGCTTTTTCCATTTTTATGTTTGCTATTTCTAAAATTCCTTCGGCAAGCTGAATTTCTGTCAGATTTAATTTTTTGGACATATTTTTAAAATGTTTTATCACTTGATCAACATGAAGCTCCATTTTTCCACCTAAAAAGTGGTCTGGAAGCAACCTACCTAAAAATAGATTTGCATCGGTAACCGTTATTTGTTCGCCTTTTCCATAACAGATTGGGCCAGGATCTGCTCCTGCACTTTCTGGGCCGACATTTAAAGAACCACCTTCATCAAGATAAGCAATAGAACCACCACCTGCTCCAACTGTGTGAATATCTATTGTTGGAACTTTGATAGGATAGCCTTCTATGTGTGATTCTGTGGATATGGAAAGTTCTTTATCTATCAATGAAACATCAGTTGATGTTCCTCCCATATCAAATGTTATTATTTTTTCAAAACCTGCTAAATTTGCTATTGTTTTTGCTCCGACAACACCACCTGCTGGGCCTGATAGGATTGTTCGGATAGGTTCTTTCTCAACCGTTTTTGCAGAAATACTTCCTCCGTTTGACTGCATTATTCTCAGAATATCGTCTTTATTAAGGTTGTTTTCCAGATAAAATATGTAATTTTTCATTTTAGGTAAAACGTATGCATTTAAAACTGTAGTAGATGTCCTTTCATACTCTCTAAATTCTGGAACTATTTCATGAGATACGGAAACAGGAAAATTATTTTTTTCTAAAATTTCTTTTATTTCTTTTTCGTGTTCTGGATTTAAAAATGAGAAAAGCAGAGATACTGCTACAGATTCGACATTTAAAACTTTCAGTTTTGATATTAATTTCTCAATTTCGGATATATCTATATCTTCTATTTCTTCCGATGTTTTTGTGATACGTCCTTTTATTCCAAATCTTAGATTTCTATCTACCAAAGGTGGATTCTTTCTGTAATGAAGGTTGTATAGCTCAGTTCTGTTTTGTCTTCCTATTTCTATGACATCTTCAAAATTTTTATTTGTAATCAGGGCAACCTTTGCTCCTTTCTTTTCTAATACTGCATTTGTCGCAACTGTTGAGCCGTGAACTATATTTTTTCTTTCTTGCAGTGCTATTTTATTTACACCTTCGATAACTGCTTTTGCAGGATTATCAGGTGTTGATAATATTTTTAAAATTCCTGTTTTTCCATCTTTTATATAAATAAAATCTGTAAATGTTCCACCTGTATCTACACCGATAACTACCATTCTAAAGCCTCTTTTTAAGATTTTATTTAACTATTTTAATCTATTGTTGGAGATTGTATTTTTTTATTAATCTGTATATCTCTGCTCTTGTTTTTTTAGATAGTCTTGATGCTTTTGATATGTTCCAGTTTGTTTGATCCAATAAATTTTGTAAATATCTTTTTTCAAATTCTTCTTTAGCTTCTTTAAATGGTTTTATTTTTTTGTTTTTCGTGTTTGATGGAATTTCTACGATGTTTGATATTACGGGACTTTTCGAAAGTAAAACAGTTCTTTCTATTGTATGTTCTAACTCTCTTACATTCCCAGGCCAATCATATTCTAAAAGCTGATTAATTGCTTTGTCTGAAAGGATTTTTTCAGGAAGGTTATATTTTAACGAAAATTTTTTAATGAAAAATACAGATAAAGGAATAATGTCTTCTTTTCTTTCTCTTAAAGGGGGAATCGAAATAGGCATAACATTTAATCTATAGAATAGATCTTCTCTAAACTTTCCTTTTTTAACTAAATCTTTTAGATTTTTGTTCGTTGCAGAGATAAATCTTACATTTATCTTTTTCGGTCTGCTGCTTCCAAGAGGCTGGATCTCATTTTCTTGTAGCACACGGAGTAGTTTAACCTGAAGGTCTAAGGATAGTTCCCCAATTTCGTCTAAAAAGAATGTTCCCCCTTCTGCTTCTTCAATAAGTCCTTTTTTAGAACTGTTTGCTCCTGTGAATGCTCCTTTTTTATAACCAAAAAGTTCACTTTCTAAAAGCTCGTGAGGTATTGCTCCGCAATTAACTGCCACAAATGGCTTTTCTGCTCTATTACTTTTTTTATGTATAAATCTGGCAAGGACTTCTTTACCTGTTCCACTTTCTCCTTGTATCAATATGTTTATTTCGAAAGGTGCTATCTGTTCTGCTCGCTTTAAAATAGATTTCATCTGTTTGCTTTCTGCTATTATATCTGCCTGTATAATCTGTTTTAACTCTTTTACTTCTTTTTTTAGTTGGGAAAGATTTACTGCTTGTTCTATTATTATTTTTAATTCATCAAAATTTATCGGTTTTGTTATAAAGTCAAAAGCACCTTTCTTTATTGCTTTTACTGCGTCTTTAATGTTTCCGTAAGCAGTCATTATAATTACTGGAGGACTTTCCTCCAACTGCTGAATATGATTAAGCATTTCTAATCCCTCGATCTCAGGCATCATCTGGTCTAAAAGGATTACATCAAACTTTTCAAGGGATATTTTTTCTAATGCTTTTAGAGGAGAACTTTCTGTCTCTACCTCAAAGTTTTGTTTTTTCAGTTTTATAGAAAGTAAAGAAAGAATATCTTTATCATCATCTATTATCAAAACTTTTATTTTCCTGTGCATGTCATACTCACTTTGTTTTTATTCATATCTAACTGTAAATCTATCTTTTTTGATAGAGTTTGCAAAAATTTCACTAAATATTTATCAATCTCATTTTGTATTTTGAAATTTCCATAAAAATTTAAACTGTTATCTTCAAATTTTATACTTTCTAAACCATCTTCGATTAAATGTTTTAAGATTTTTATATAAAAATCAACTAATTTTTTGTCAGCATTTATATACATGTGATTGTTTATACCAAAATATTCACAGAGGTTTACTGTTTGTTTATTCTCATTTTTTATATCAGCGAAAAATGTAAGACAGAGAAGTTCCAATTTATCTGTCATTGATAATAGTATCTTTGAAATTGTTTCTTTTTCTTCTTTTGATACATCTTCCGTAAGAAGATGGATTGATGTTTTCATTTTAAAAAATAATGAATTTATGTCGTGTTTAAGCTTCCTATCCATCAGATTATCCTTAAATCTAAATTTTTTGTATATTCATATCCTATACGAATGGCTTCTTCTGCTTTCCAGAAAGAATATAGCCCGACTTGTTCCAACTGTGGTGGTTGAATAAAAAGATCACACATCTTTTTTCTTACTTCAATATTTGAACGAAACGCTAAAAATAAAGAGTGTATCGAAATTGATACAATGTTATTTATACTTTTATCTAAGGGATACGGATTAACATCTATACCTATTATAAAATCGGACTGTTCTAAAATTGGTTCAACAGGTAAATTATTAACGATTCCACCGTCCACATAAATATTACCGTTATATGCAACAGGTTCAAATAAAGATGGAACTGATATTGACATTCTTAATAATTTTGATATTTCACCTTCGTTAAAATATTCAGGGTTACCAGTTGTAAGGTTGGTTGTTCCTATGTATGTTGGGATTGGTAGCTGTTCTGCTCTTTCAAACTTTATATGTTTTTTTATGTATTCTTCAAAGCCTTTTATTTTAAAAAATGATTTTATGGGAATATTTGGCTGAACAAAAGATAAAAAATTGATGTTTTTAACTAAATCTATCATCTGATCAGGAGAATATCCTGCAGAATAAAAAGTGGCTACCACTGCACCTGCACTCACACCTGATATAAAAGAAGGCATTATTCCTTTTTCTTCTAATGCTTTTAAAACACCGATATGTGCCAGTCCTCTGACTGCTCCGCCTGATAGAACCAATCCAATCTTTTTTGACATTAGACACCTCTAAATAAATATTATTCTAAATATTTTTAAATGTCTAATTTTGTACTAAAAATAATACACCCAGAAAAGTCTTAATCTGTAAGTTCTTTATTTTCAATGAAAATTTTCTGGCACGAAATCTTCATTAATTTTTATTAGAAAATTTTAAAAGGAGGTAAAACTATGCGAAAACTAATTTCAATTCTTCTTCCTGCGTTGATGCTGGTTTTTATTTCTTCCTGTGGAACAGGTGGTGGAGAAACTACTGCTTCTTCCGATAATATCACCGTTACAGGTAAAATCATATCACAAAGTGGGGATATAAGTTCCCAGTCTATAAAAGTTGGAGATCTGGAACTGGCATACATATCTGCATTATCTGCGGAAAATGGTAAACGCGTAAAAATTACAGCGTCTAAAATCAAGGATGACGGTAGTTTTAAGTTAAAACTTAAGAAAAAAAGAACCTATTCTTTTGTTTTATACGATAATGATGGAAATCCTGTTATTGGTGTTAAAAAGAACGGTAACTCTGCATTCGTTTTCTCAGGTGATACAACAATTCAATTGCTTTTAACTGATAAAAATGGAGATGGAAAACCTGATGTTGTTGAGTTGGTAGATAATTCTGGAGACGTGGATACTGTTCCAGATGATTCATACTCAGATAAC
Organism: Hydrogenothermaceae bacterium; assembly: GCA_027030405.1. Lineage (GTDB taxonomy): Bacteria > Aquificota > Aquificia > Aquificales > Hydrogenothermaceae > JALSSE01. The sequence goes on from JALVEZ010000145.1 coordinate 5,129, forward strand.
AACAATAATGGCATTCCTGATGTGGCTGATGATACAAATGTGAATGATAATGATACAGATCATGACACTGACAGCGACTATGATCATGATAGTGATAACCATAATGGTAATAATGTTGGAAATGATAATGACAGCAATAATAATGGAAATGCTGGCGGAAATAATGATACTGATAATGATACTGATCACGATACTGATAACTATAGTGATAATGGTAATACTGGTGGAAATAATGGAGGAAACACAGGTGGTAATACTGGAAACTTATTCACCACAGGAAATGGTTACACAATCCTTGCATGGAACGATTTAGGTATGCACTGTATGGATGGAAATGATTATTCTGTATTTTCCATTCTCCCTCCTTATAATACACTCCATGCACATGTTATAAAGCAAGGGAAAGAACCAGACATTATGAAAAATTTAAATGTTACTTATGAAGCAGTGGCTGATCCTGATACAGGTTCAATAAACACAATAAGTTCTACAAAAACAAATTTCTGGCAATATGTGGATAAATTATTCAATTCAAACGTTCCTCCTGATATAGGACTGAAAGGAAAACCAATGCAGTCAACTATACCTTCACCTATGGATTATAACTCTACATACAAAATATTCGAAGCAGAAGGAATTCCAATAACACCTTACGATGACAATGGAAACAAAAACTTCTATCCTTTAACAAAAGTTGTGGCTAAAGATTCTAACGGAAATATACTCGCAGCTTCGACAACAGTATTGCCAGTAAGTGATGAAATGGATTGTAGAGCATGTCACGGCTCAAACTCTGGATACAATGCTACCAAACCTTCTTCTGGTTGGGAAAATTACTGTACCAATAATCCATCAGATCCAAACTGTGATGAAAAAGACTACAAATACAACATTTTAAAACTACACGACGATAAACACGATATATCTGCATATCTTGCTGACCTGCAGGCAAAAGGATACAATTATCAATCATCTTTATATCAAACAGCAAAAAGCGGAACTCCTATTCTTTGTGCAGCATGTCACAGATCAAATGCTTTACCTGGAACAGGAATAAACGGAATTCCTCAATTAACAACTGCAATTCACGCGAAACACGCAACAGCAGTTGATCCAACAAATGGAAAAACTCTAAACAGCATATCAAACAGAAGCTCATGTTACAGATGTCATCCTGGTCTTCAAACACAATGTTTAAGAGGTGCTATGGGTGGAAACGGAGTTCAATGTCAGGACTGTCATGGAAATATGGCAATGGTAGGAAAATCTGGAAGAGAAGGATGGTTAGATATGCCAAACTGTCAAGCCTGTCACCATGATGGAATCAGAGAACTTACTGCCATTGTTAACGGTCAGCTAAGACAGGTTTCAGACACAAGATTTGCAACAAATCCAAACACACCTGCAAACGGATACAGTTTGTACAGATTTAGCAAAGGACATAAAGGTGTTCAGTGTGAAGCTTGCCACGGAGCAACACACGCAATTTATCCTTCCACACATAAAGGTGATAACTTAGAAAGTATAGCTTTACAAGGATATAAAGGAACAATTACAGAATGTACGGTCTGTCATGGAAATAATGTTCCTTTAACAGCAACAGGTGGGCCTCACGGAATGCATACAATTGGCCAAACATGGGTGAAAAAACATGGAGATTACGCAGAACATAATGCAAGTTCATGTACAGCATGTCACGGAAAAGATTACAGAGGTTCTTTCTTGTCTGAAGTGAAAACTACAAAATCGTTTAACACTGAATGGGGTGTAAAAACATTTAATGCAGGACATCAAATAAGTTGTTATGACTGTCATAATGGTCCCCATGGAGGTGATGACGATTAAACATTAAGAATTCTACTATCCCCGTATTTAAAATACGGGGATAAAGTTTTTTTGAACTAATTTATAATGGTTAAATAACAAAAATTTTGGGAAGTTTATTTGTGTAGTAGAAAAAAGTTTTTAATTTTATTAATAAGTATTTTCATTTCTTTCTATCCTTCATTTTCTGAAAGTCTTGTTGATTATCAATTTGGTAGAGGTTTGAAATTTAAAAACTGCCCTCTTAGATTCGGTGGTTATTTTGCAGTAAAGTATGAAAAAACCAATAAAGATGAATATGAGTTTAATGTAGAAGATATAGCACTGCTTGTATATGGAGATTTGACTGAAAATACAAGATTTTTTTTAGAAATAGGTGCAAAAGAGTTGTATTTAAAGAAGAAAGAAATAGAAGATGATGAAGATGAAAAAGAAGATGACGAAGACGAAGAAGATGACGAAAAGGAAACATACATAAAAGAAGAAAAAGAATTTAATATAAATCCTAAAATTGAACGATTATACTTTGATTATCTCTTTAATGACTACCTCAGAATAAGAATCGGACAGTTTATAACTCCAATTGGTTTATGGAATCCAGTTCATATTCCTCCTTTAAAATGGACATTAATAGATCCCGTAACTGCCACAAAATTTTTTCCGAGACTTACAACAGGTATAAAATTATTCGGGCTTTTACCATTTCAAAATGAAACGTGGGAATACTCTTTATTTGTGCAGAAAACCAAAAATATAAATGAAAACCATGACAATATAAAAACAGATGATTTTATTGGTGGAGAGGTAAAAAAATATTTTGATAATTTATTGGTAGGATTTTCATTAGGTCAGTTTGAAGACAAAAAAATAAAAAGAGATATTAATTTTATCGGATTAAGCCTTGATTATACATACTCAAAATTAGAGATAATGTCAGAGTATATGTATGGAAAAGAAAAAAATGCCACACTTTCAAAAGATATCAGAACTTCTTATTATCTACAAGGGATATACAGAGTTTTTCATAAAAATTATCTAATCTTAAGAAAAGAATACTTTAAAGAAGTTGATAATAAAAACAAAATCAATGCCTATTTAATCGGTTGGAACTACCGACCTTTATATCCGATTTCAATAAAGTTTGAATTTCAATGGAAAAAAGATGATGTGAAAAATGAAAGTGAGAGAGAAATTGCAACTTCATTTTCAATTTTATTTTAAAAAATGTTGAAAAAAATAATTTTATATATCTTTCTAATATGCTCTTTTTCCTTCGGTGAGGAAATCGTTATAATAGGTAATAAAAATATACCTGTTGATACACTTTCTTATCATCAAGTTAAAATGATCTATTTAAAGAAAAAATTATTTATAAAAGATGTGAGAGTTATTCCTGTAAATCTTTCTCCATTTAATCCACTAAGAAAGTTATTTAATAAATATGTGCTAAAAATGGATAACGAGCGTCTTACATTATATTGGAACAGAATGTATTTTAAAGGGATAGATCCTCCTGTGGTATTGTCATCTCAAAAAGCAGTTGTTAAATTTGTATCTAAAGTAAAAGGGGCTATTGGTTATGTTTCTCCTAAGTATGTAAACGATAATGTTAAGGTTTTATTATGGATAAAGATAAAATAAAAAATCTGCTTATTATTGATGATGAACAGATAAACAGAACATTAATAAAGATGTTAATAAATCGTATTTCCAATAACTTTAGAATATTTGAAGCAGAAACAGGAACAGAAGCTCTAAATCTCTTAAAAAATCAAAAATTTGATCTGGTACTTTTAGACATTTTACTGCCTGATATAAATGGATTAGAAATACTTGATAAAATTAAAGCCGATAAAATTATTATTATTTCTGCTTTATCTAAAGATGAACTAAATCTTAAAAATATAGACCTTAAAAATATCGAGTATTTATCGAAACCATTTGATATAAAATTTTTCCAGAATTTATTAATGAAAGAGCTTGCAAAATGAATCCTTTCCACAGTTTGAAAAATAGATTAATGGTTTCTTTTCTTATAGTCAGTTTAATTCCATTTTCCCTTTTTCTATTTTTTTCTGTAAATGAAGGAAAAAAAGCAGTTATCCAGAATATAAAAGAAGATTTGAAACAAAAGAATATCCAGAGTGTAAAACTTATTGAAAAGGATTTTATATATGCCACAACTCAACTTGCATTCTGGTCAGACTATCAAATTATGGATGATATTGTTGTAAATGATGTTGATAAAAGAATTACAAATTTTTTATTAAAAGCAAAAAACAGTATTGATTTTACTGGGGAACTGATTGCAGCAAATACAAAAGGAAAAATAGTGGCTTCAACAGATAAAAAATTGATAGGAAAAAAATTTCCTTTAAATCAGTTAAACTCAGCAAAAATAAGAGTAATTAATTTTAAAAAAGATTATTTTCTTATTTTTACTCCTGTTTTCTCTTCCTTCAGCAAATCAAAAATCGGTTATTTGATCTTTTTAATAGATCTTCAAAATATGAACAGAATAACAAACGATGAAAAGGGATATTTTACATTCGTTTATAACAAAAAATATTTTCCGAATAAAAGATTTGAGACAAAAAACAAAGATATAGGTTTTAAAGAATCAGAATCTATATTTTTATACTACCGACCACTTTCAGAAAAATTATTTGAAGATGAATGGTATGTAGTTTCAGGTGCTTATAAGTCAGCAGTTTTTACTCCTATTCAAAAAATCCAGACAAGTTTCATATTTATAGGTATTGTTGGAATCTTAGGAATATTACTTTTATCCTTTATCGTGTCCAACAATATCATTGTGCCTATTGAAGAATTATCAAAATTTGCAAGGGAAATAGCAGAAAATAAAGATTATTCAAAAAGAATAAAGCTTAATTCAAAAGATGAGATAGGATACCTTGCATCATCCTTTAATGAACTTATTGAAGAAATAGAGCTTGCATTTAAAAAATTAAAAGAAGAAAGTAGAGAAAGATTACTATTATTTACGAAACTTATTCAGTTTTTTAACAAAATAGTGGAAACTAAAAATAAAAATGAGATTGTTCATCTTCTCAATACGGAGATAAAAGACTTTTTTGAATGTAAAAAGGTAACTTTTTCAAATCAGAAAGAAAGAAATGCTTACTGTTATAATA
>JALVEZ010000146.1 GCA_027030405.1 Hydrogenothermaceae bacterium
GAAGCTCCTATTCCAGAAAGAAGACCTCCAGCAGAAAGAGGAATGAAAGCTATGGGAATGCACCATAAAATGGATATGAAATCTATGAAAATATGCGGAGATTGTAAACCTTTAAAAATACCAGACACTTTTGGTGCAGATGCCGCAATGGTAAATAAAAATCCTATGTGCAGACTAAATGATCCAGGAGTAGGATTTGAAAATGTTAAACATAAAGTCTTAACTTATGCTGACCTGAAAAGTATCGAGCCTTTTCCACAAAGAAAACCAGAAAGACAGATAGATATCCACCTTACAGGAAATATGGAAAGATTTATATGGAAAATGTATTCATATGACGGTAAAGATTGGAGTTCAGAATTTCATCAACTGATTAAAACAAGACTAAATGAAAGAGTTAAAATCGTTTTTATTAATCACACAATGATGGATCATCCAATACACCTTCACGGAATGTGGATGTATTTACAAAATGGAAACGGCGAATACAATCCAAGGAAACACACAATAAATATCAAACCAGGAGAAAAGGTTTGTGTAGAAATAGATAATGACGCATTAGGAAACTGGGCTTTTCATTGTCATATTCTTTACCACATGCACACAGGAATGTTTAGAGTTCTACAGGTATGTTAACAATCGGAGGAATAAAAATGCTAAAAAAATTATTAATAGGAATATTACTCACAACATCTTTATCCGTAGCTAATGAAAACGAAAAATGTAACTTTTACCCTGTAAAACCTATGAAACCTCTTTATTACGGGCAGCTTCTATTTGATAGGATAGAATACAACATAGAAAATAAAAATAGCCTTGATTATGAGATAACAGGATGGTATGGAGGAGACTATAGGCGAGTATGGATTGAGTTGGAAGGTGAACATAACACATCTAAAGATGAAGGGGGAATTGAAAAATTTGACATCTTGTACGGAAAATTAATCTCACCTTTCTGGGATATAAGAGGAGGAATCGGATATACAGGTTCCTATGGCGATAACGGCTCAAATCGAACAATGGCATTAATCGGTTTAAAAGGATTGGCGCCTTACTTTTTTGAGATAGATACAAATCTAAGAATTACATCAAAAGGAGAAGTTTACGGCGATTTTGAAGCAGAATACGACATGCTTTTCACACAAAGGTTAATCTTACAGCCAAGAATAGATACAACATTTTCATTCAGTAAAATCGAAGAGCTTGGAATCGGAACAGGGATAAATTACATCAAGGTCGGATTAAGGCTAAGATACGAAATTAAAAGAGAATTTGCTCCGTATATTGGAATCAATTGGGCAAAACTTTTTGGACAGACAAAAGCCTTAGCAAAAGATGAAGATAATTCTACCGATTATGTAGATCTGTTCATTGGAATTAGAATGTGGTTTTAATAAATCGGTTACTTTCAGGTAACTTTCACAGAATATATTAAATTTACGAAAAGTTACCTGGAGGAAAAAATGAAATTTTTAAAGTTAATAGCAATACTATTAGTTTTAACTATAGGCTATTCAGAAGCTCAAACAAATAGAGGTAAAGATGTTTCAGAAAATCAAAGAATGACCAATAAAGATCTTAAATCAAATATACAAAATTTAATAGAAAAAATAAAACAGGCTCCACCAGATGAAAAATATATATACGTAAACAAACTAAAACTTATAATAAAAGAGCTAAATGCAAAAGAAAGAAGACAGGTTATAGAAAGATTAAGAAAACAGCTTAGAGATAAAAGAAGAGATAGAGAAAGAAATTATAATCATAGAGAGCATAGACATAAAGCACACAACCATTCAGATAATAATTCCAAAAATTACTGGCATAACAATCAAAATCTAAATAAAGAAAGAAATTTAAACAGAGATAGAGAATTTAAAAGAAAAGAATTTATACAAAAAATAAAAGAAAAATTAAAAGAAAGAAGACAAAACAGGGAAAGGAATAGATGACTTTAAAGTCGAAAGAAAAATATGTTTATCTAGCTATTTTATTTTTTGTTATTAGCTTGAATTCATACGGTTTTACAGATTCAGATCTTGATGGTGTTGATGATAGTGTTGACCAGTGTCCTGATACACCTTTTGATCAGCTGGTAGGGAAAAACGGATGTCCTATTAATGAAGAAAAAGGACAATTTTATCTGAAAATAGGAGGAGGTTTTACAAAAGACAGCCAATACAAAAATCTCCTGACATCAATATCTTTAGCTTACAGTTATAAAAACTGGTATTTTTCATTGCTAACGAATTATTATCTATACGATTCTATCAGTGATGAAACAGGTTTTGGAGATACCTATATTTACGGTAGTTATTCTTTTGATTTCTACCCTTTATACATCACAGCAGGTTTGACAGTTGGGCTTCCAACTGGTGGAGACAATTTAGGAACAGGCAGCACAAATCTGACACCATCTTTTACAGCAGACTACATACTGGATCATATAGACATTTTTCTCTCATATGGATTTGTTTTCAGAGGTGAAAACTCTGAAAATATCCAGACGATCTCCATAGGTTCAGGTTATCAGCTTGAAAACAGTTATATCAATGGCTCTTTTGATACAGATAGTGAAAACGGAAAGTATGTTTCATTTTTTGTTCTTCATGATATAACAGAGAAATACTATCTTACCTTAAATTACAGCTATGGACTTAACAAAAATGCAACAAAACATTTCGGATCCCTCAACTTAGGAGTGAGATTTTAGATGAAAATACTGCTGATCGAAGACGACAGGAACTTGGCAAACAGTCTTGCAAAATATTTAAAACTTCACGGATTTAATGTAGATGTTGCTTATTCGTACGATGAAGGAGCACAAAAAACATTTGACAACAGATATGATATGTATTTAATAGATATAAATTTAGGAGATGGTGACGGAATAGATCTATTAGAAGGTTTAAGGCTGGCAGAAGATGAAACACCGACAATATTCATAAGTGCTTTAAAAGACCTGAAAACGATAGCAAAAGGTTTTGAAGTTGGAGCAGAAGATTACATAAAAAAACCTTTTGATCCTGAAGAACTGCTGATAAGAATAAAAAGCAAGCTAAAAAAGAAAACAGAGAAATACAAAGAAATCAGATATAACGACATCGTATTCAAAGATGGAAGATTTTTTAAAAATGGACAAGAGATAGAATTAGGTGAGGTTCAAAGAAATGTTCTTTTAAAACTTTTAGAGAACAGAGGAAAGGTTGTTCCAAAAGAAACTTTATACGACCTAATGGTAAATCCTTCACCGACAGCATTAAGAGTATTACTCTCAAAACTCAAGAAAAAGACAGGAATAGAGGCAAAAGCAGTCCGCGGACTTGGATATGTTATCGATTAAACATTTAATCCCAGAATCAAGATACGAAAAAGAATCGTTAATAAAATCTTTTTTACTTTTTTTTGTATCAATAGAAATTTTACTTGTCATAATTGCATTTTTGTTTTATCAAAATAAAATTTCAGAACTTAGAAATGAACTTTTCTTAGAGCTAAAGAATTACAGTTACGAACTAAAAGGTGATAAATTCAAAGTTGATGTTGTTCCTAAAAATCCAAAGCAGAAATTTTACCAGCTATACGAAGATGACAGATCGATATACATCATAGCCCCAATACCTATGGTTGATGATGAAGTTTTAAAAATAGAGTATCCAATAGAAAAATTTAATCAACAAATAAAAAAGATAAAAATCCAGATAGCCTATTTTTTCATCATATTTTCTGTTATCGTTATGATAATGTCTATATTTTTTGCATACTACTCACTTAGTCCCATCAGAAAATCAATACAGATGATAAATGAGTTTATAAGAGATATAATCCACGATATTAACACGCCAGTCTCCTCGATTCTAATAAACCTGAAAATATTAAAAATGACCAGGAATGATGAAGAGTTAGAAAGAATAGAAAATTCTGTAAAACAGTTAAGTTCCATTTACGATAACTTAAAATATCTTTTAAAAGAGTCAGAAAAATTAGAAAAAGAGATTAATCTAAAAGAAATAATCAATAAAGAAATAGATACATTAAAAACGCTGTATCCAGACATTAAAATAGAAACAGATTTGCAGGACATAAAAATAAAAACAGATGAAACAGCCTTAAAAAGAATAATCTCAAATCTTCTTACAAATGCCTTTAAACACAACACAAAAAATGGATTTGTGAAAATTGTGTTGAATTCAGAATATTTAGAGATAACAAACAGTTCAAAACCTTTAAAAAATCCAGACAAAGTTTTTGACAGATATTACAAAGAATCCCAGAGGGGATTAGGTTTAGGTTTATCAATTGTAAAAAAACTTGCTGACGAATTAGGATTCAAAGTTGAATTTTCCTATAAAAATGGTTTAACCACCGTCAGATTTAGATTTAGATCTTAAACTGGGATCTCTTTTATTTTTATCTTAGAAAAGATATAAGGAATAAACTTTATTATTATATAAAGCGTTAAAAGCGGGATAAACACAGTCTGGAATAAAAAAATCACTATTACAGTCAAAAGGCTGTTAATGATTTCTGAGCTTTTGTTTTTCAGTTCTTCTATCTTTTCTTTAACTTTAGAAATTCTGTTATTCTCAAAAATCCCTCTATTTTCAGGAACTAAATCTTTTTCTTTGGAAACCTGTTTTATAACTTCCATTGATTGCTGTGTTTGAGTTTGGAAATATGAACTGTTTGCAACTATCTCATTGGTTATGGCAGCAAAAGGCAGTAAAAATCTTAAAATCAGTAATGTTAACAACAGTTTTACACCAAAATGATAAACAAGCACAGTGATCTTATTCCTGATCCATATGGGAAATATAAGAACAATCAACAATATTGAACAGAATATTAAAAAGGCAGAACTTCCTAACTCCATAATAATCTTTTGACTGCTTAACGACACAAAACTAACAAGCATAACCACAGAAGCCCTTTCTGTAAGATCATCAATAGGATCAAGAATTTCCCCAACTGCAATTGACACACCGATACCTGCAGGTGAAAAATACAGAGAACTGTCCTTCAAGATGGAAACGACTGCATTTAGTCCTCGAATAGATGCATATGTTACAGCAGATTTTTTCAACGCAGAGGATAAATAATCTTCCCCCTTATCATCCAAATACGGAATTTTGTATTGAGATAATATATAAAAAACGATACTTAATATAAAAAATAAAACAGACAGTATTAATTTTTTCTTATTTTCATAAAAAAATCCAAAATTTTACCCTCCCGAAACATTAACCGCCACCTACAAATGTAACAACTTCAACTTTATCCCCTTCTTTAAGCTGGAATGTTTCGTATTCACTTTTAGGAATAACATCCATCCCTACTGCAACAGCAAAGTTAGGAGCTTTAATGCCAAGTTCTTCCACCAACTCTTTTATAGTAAGACTTTCTTTATTAAATTCTTTTTCTTCACCATTTACAATTAGTTTCATTTCTCATCACCACTTTCGGTTATTTATGGAATATTTTAGTTGAAAGTCAAACAGTTCCAATATGATTTTAGTAAGGAAATGAGGACTAAAGTCCCCATTTATAAACCGATTATATTAAATCCTGCATCAACATGTAAAATTTCTCCTGTAACCCCTGAAGCAAGATCACTGCAAAGGAACACAGCAGCATTTCCAACCTCGTCAATGGTTACACTTCTTGTTAACGGAGAACGTTCAGCAGTTTCTTTTTGAATTTCACTAAACTGGCTGATTCCAGCAGCAGCAAGAGTTTTAATTGGGCCTGCAGATATGGCATTTACTCTTACTTGCTTTAATTTTCCCAAATCCCTTGCAAGATATCTAACACTTGCTTCTAAAGCAGCTTTTGCAACGCCCATCACATTGTAGTTGTATATAACTTTTTCGGCACCGTAGTATGAAAGTGTTAAAAGATTTCCGCCTTCATTGATAATAGGTAAAAATTCCCTTGCAAGGGCAGTAAACGAATAAACGCTGATATCCATAGCCTGTAAGAAAGACTGTCTATCAACCGTGTAGTAGTAGTCTTTTAGATATTCTTTATTTGCATAAGCTATTGAATGAACAATAATATCTACATCTCCCCATACATCCTTAACCTTATTTACAAAATTTGTGATTTCTTCATCAGATGAAACATCTAACTTTTCATAAATTTCAGCATTCAGTTCATCTGCAATTGGTTGTAATTTTTTTTGAAATTTTTCATTTAAATAGTTCATTCCGATTTTTGCACCGTTTTCATGTAAAGCCTTTGCTATCCCGTAAGCAATACTTCTGTTATTGGCAATTCCTAAAACAAGTGCCTTTTTTCCGTCTAATAATCCCATTCTATTTCTCCTTTTTAGGTTTATTCAGCTTTACATTCTTCTTCGTAAATAGCTTCCCAACCTTCAGGTGTTTTGAACACTCGAATACATTTTATTTTTCTCTGTTCGTCAAGTTCGAACCAGTGTCTTGCACCTGCAGGGACAACTATAAGATCTCCCTCTTCCACATAAATATCAACGATTTCACCGTCGATTTTTATAGGGAAAACACCACTTCCATCAACAACAAATCTTACTTCGTCATCTACATGGTGATGTTCCTTTTTAAATTTTTCTAAAAGATCTTCTAAATTTGGAGTTTTCTCTGATAAAACAACAATATCTTCTGTAACATAACCTTTTTTTTCTTTCAGTTCATTCAGTTCCTTTTCATAAGCTTTTATGATTGCTTCCTGCATTTCCTGTGTAACATTGTAATCTTTCTTTAAATCTTCAGGTAACCTTTCTGTTCCCCAGTTATCGTATAAAATGTCATATTGTTCTAAGAATGATTTTATCTCATTTAAATCTTCTAATGTTTTTCCACTACTTCTGAATACTACTTTTGCCATATGAAAGCCTCCGATGTGTGATTATAATAAACTAAATTATTATTATATAATAATTCTAATACTTTTTAAGAAAAATCCCAGTCTCAGTTATGATTTAAGTTATGGTAAGAATCTTTATTTTCTAATACATTAGAACTACATTTTATATCTTTATGTGAGGTTTTATTTTGGACAAAAAAGATCTGGTTTTAGACACAATTTTAAAATCAGAAAAACCTTTAAAAGTCGGTGATATAGAACGTTTAACTGGTCTCAGTAGAAATGAAATTCAGAAAATATTAAATGATTTATACTTTGAGAAAAAAATTCAGTATCCAGACAGATGCCACAACAAAGTAATAGCCTTTAATAAGGAGGAATAATATATGTCAGAATTTGAGATAAAGTTAGAGCTTACAGAAGAGCTGGCACACCAGTGTGTAAAATGTTCAGCCTGCCGTTCTGTATGTCCAACATACAGTGTAGTTAAAGAAGAAAGATCTTCTCCCCGCGGAAGGCTTGCCCTTGCAGAAGCAGTAGTTGATGGATTGATGCCACTGACAGAAGATGTGGCAGCCCAATGGAATCAATGTGCAATGTGCAGAAGATGTGAATGGATATGTCCTAATGAAGTTGAATATAAAGAGATAATGTTCAGGGCAAGACACGAAGCTAAAGAAAAAGTAGGCAAATTTGATCCAGTAAAAACGGCTGTATTTAAAGGATTAGGTATGATGGGAAATCCTATAACAAAAATAGGAATGAAATTTGCCCCATCACTTATGAATCTTTACGGAAAGGCTTTAGGTAAAGATGTTCCTGAGTATAACGCGATCTATCTAGATACAGGTATCCCCAAATACACAAAACTAATGCCTAAACCTACAGCAAAACCATTTGGACTCAGAGGTAAAGAGGTAAAGTCTAAAAAAGGTGAAGCGAAGAAAAAACTCCTATTCTTTACAGGATGTATGATTGATGCGTTCTATGGAAAAACAGGAGAAAATGTTTTAAAACTGATGGAAAATGCAGGATATGACGTTGTTGTTCCTAAAAATATAAGATGTTGTGGTGCTCCTCACTTATATGCAGGTGAAGTAGAATCATTTGAAAAACTTATGAAACATAATAAAGAAGAAATAGACAAATACGATTTTGACGCTATTGTTGTTGCCTGCCCAACCTGCGGTGGAGCATTAAAAGAGGAATATAAATATCCTGTTAAAGATTTTGCAGAGATTCTTCAGGAAGATGGATATTATACATTTAAAGGTGAAGGAGAAAAGGTTACCTTCCATTTTCCGTGCCATTCATATACAGCTATGCAAACAGATCCGAACGTTTTCAGAGATGTTCTTAAAAATGTAAAGAATGCCCAGTATGTTGAAGGTGAAGAAGCTATGATGTGCTGTGGATTTGCAGGGTATTTCTCAGTATCAAACTATGAAGTAGCATCAGAACTTCAAAAAAGGAAAATAGATGATTTAGAAAAAACAAAAGCAACTTACGTCCTCAGTGACTGTCCTGGATGTGTATTTAATCTGGCAGATGGAATGTATAAACACGGTGATTACAAAAATATAAAAGTAATTCACCTTGCAGATTATCTTGCGGAAAGATTAGTTGATGAAAGTGAACTTACAGAAGAGGACAAACCAATAGAAGCAGAAGAGAAAAAAGAAACAGGTTCTTCAGTTTATTAACAAAAAGAGGTCGAAAGGCCTCTTTTTTATAGATTTATCTCGACTCCGTGTTCTTTAATATACTTTTTCATTTCATCAACAGACTCAAAACCTTTTAAAACATCAAGGATATGTCTGATACTATCATAAGCTTCATCGTCTCCGATCAGATTTTTTAGCTCAGCCTGAATATTTTCTTCATCCATTTCCATTCCAAGATTTGTGCTATCCACATCAGCCATTACCCTTGAAGTAAGAAAATTAAAATAAAGAATTTGTTTGTTGTCAGGCTCCAGTCCTTCTTTTTGCAAAATTTCAATTAAATCTTTCACAGAATATTCGCTGATACTACCCTTTAGCACAACAACAGGTGGTTTTTTATTGATTGATAAACTTTTTTCAACTTCTTCTTTTATATCTTTAATTTTTTCAACAAAACTCTGTTCTTCAAACTCAAAAAATAAGAATGGTCTGCGTTTTTTTAGTTCTATAAATTCTGGTTTAAACTGGTTATCCTGTATTTCCACAAGATAAACACCTTTAGGTGTTTTGTTCTCTTTTTCTGAATATGCCGTGTATTCTGTAGAACCAGGATATACAACGGTATAATCATTTATCTTTTTTGGCTTTTGGGAAACGTGATAATGTCCTATCCCAACATAATCAAAACCTTCCGGAATCTCTTTTTCCATATATAGATTGGAATTTGGGAAGAAAGGATAAAACTCCTGATGAAGCATAAGTATATGTTTTGAACTATTCTTTCCCTGCTCTAACAATTTTTCCAAGATAGATCTTATTCCGCCAAAATGTCTTATTCCTGCCTTTGATATATACTTCATTCCAGAAATCTGAATGCCTTCATACTCTATACTTTTGTTATCTATAATGTTTAAACCGAAAGGCTCTAAAATAGATAAAGGTGATATATCCCTTACCTGGCTCCCTCTATCGTGGTTTCCAGAGATACAGAACATAGGGATCTTTCTATCATTTAACCTTTTGATAATATCCAGACCTTCTAAGATAGTCTGGTTTGTAGGCCTTGATGTGTGGAAAAAGTCACCTGTATGAAGGACAAAATCCACATTATTTTCAATGGCTATATCTATGGCTTCATTAAATACATCAAAAAAATCACGGCCTCTTTCCTCGAGGCCGTACTGGTTATACCCTAAATGTGTGTCTGTAACGTGTAAAAATTTCATTTAACTACAGCTACCTTCCTGTTTTCCAAATATTTTACCTAAAATTGTATCAGAAGGGCAGAATCCAGTTGCAGCAGAAACATACAACATAAAGATAATAAACCAGATGATATATTCCCCCCATGAATATCCTAAATGCATTAAAATTAATGCTATTAACAAAAGTGTTCCCATCATAGCTCTTTGAACTCTAATTGCCGATTTTGACATTGGGCCATCCTCCTATTGATTAGTATTTGATTATATAAATATAATATACTTTTAATAATTTATCTAATATGAGGTCGTTAATGAAAACAGAAGAAAGATATAGGATGCTATATAAAAATCAAAGGGTTGGAGTTTTTTTAGACGTCCAGAATCTTTATTATTCGGCGAGAGATGCTTTTAATAGGAAAGTAAATTTTGAAAGTGTATTGGAACTTGCCATAAGGGACAGAATTCTTGTAAGGGCTATAGCATATCTGATAAAACTTCAGGGCGTTGATCAGAAAAGTTTTATAAATACATTGAAACATATAGGATATCAGGTTAGAGAAAAAGAACCTAAGATCTTTAAAAGAATCGATGATGAAGGAAATTTATGGACATCTATAAAAGCAGATTGGGATATGGGTATTGCAATGGACGCAATATCACTGGCAGATAAGATTGATGTTGCCGTTCTTGCAAGTGGTGATGGAGATTTTTCTGATCTTGTAAGATATCTTCACACTAAAGGCGTGAAAGTGGAAATTGCCGCATTCAAACAAACGGCAGCAAAAGAACTAATGCAAGTTGCAGATGAATTTATAGACCTAACTTCCTACGGAGAAGAAGTTTTTCTTTAACAGGATTATACAGATTCCTTTTTCACTATCATAAACTGCCATTTGGTGTATTTGCAAACAGGACAACGCCAGTTATCAGGGAGATCTTCAAATAGAACACCTGGTGATATACCTCTTTTCTCATCACCAACGGCTGGATCATAAATATATCCACAAATTCTACATTTTCTCTTATCTGTATCAATGTCTTTATAAATCACTTTTATTTTCATAAGTTTTATTATAGCAAATAAATGTTATAGTTTAGCTTATAATATTAAATTAAAACAAATAAAATAAAGGAAAGAAAATGGAAGAAAACAAAACATTCAGGGCTGGATTTGTAGCACTGGTAGGAAGACCAAACGTAGGAAAATCAACACTATTAAATAGATTATTAGGTACAAAACTATCAATAGTAAGTCCCAGACCACAAACAACAAGAATGAGAATTTTAGGTGTTTTACACGATAAAGATGCCCAGATAATATTTTTAGATACCCCAGGAATACAAAAAGGAAAGGATATTCTCACAAAGACGGTGGTAGAATCTGCAGTTTCAAGTATGGAAGAAGCTGATGTTATAGCTATGGTGATAGAAGCAGATAAAGGATGGACAAAAGAAGATGAGCTTCTTTTAGAAAACTACATCAAAAAATTAAATAAGCCTACTATTTTAATAATTAACAAAATAGATAAAGTCCAAAAGGAACAGCTTTTACCTCTTATTGAAGAATCAGCTAACAAATATCCATTTGCAGAAATAGTTCCTGTGTCTGCGACAAAAGGGGCAAACTTAGACAGATTGGTAGAAGTTCTTAAAAAATATTTACCAGAATCTCCACCTCTTTTCCCAGAAGACCAGATTACAGACCTGCCGTTAAAGTTTTATATAGCTGAAATAATAAGAGAAAAGATCTTTAATAATACACAAAAAGAGATACCTTATTCGGTGGCAGTGGAAGTAGAAAGTATAAAAGAAGGGGACAAAAATAAAAATCTACTTATAATCGATGCGGTCATCTATGTGGAAAAAGAAAACCACAAAGGAATCATAATAGGAAAAAAAGGACAGATGTTAAAAAAGATAGGTCAGCAGGCAAGGGAAGAATTAGAATTCCTCTTAGGTAAAAAAGTTCACCTGAACCTATGGGTAAAAGTCAGAGAAAAATGGAAACAGGATATAAGACTTTTAAAACTATTAGGTTACCAATACATATCATAAAGGATTAAGACTTGACTCCAAGTTTAGAAGTATTAAAAGAAACTATAAAAAGGCTTATTTATAAGGGAAATTATAAAGCATTAGAACGTATTTTAGAAAAATCCCATACAGGGGATATTGTATCTATATTCAGATATTTATCTCCTCAGGAAAGATTAAAAACTTTTCAGATTTTAATGAAAATAAATCTTCAAAAAGCCTCAGATGTTTTATATGACCTTGATGAAGATTTACAGATTGAAATACTGCGTTCTTTACCTGTGGAAGATGCAACCAGAATATTACTCACATTCTCAACAGGTGAAATTGCAGAAATCATTGATAAATTACCTGAAAATTTACAAAAAGCATTATTAGAAAAGTTAGATGTTGAAGATAGGGAAGAAATTCAAAAATATTTAGAATACGGTGATACCGTAGCTTCATTAATAAGTGAAGATTACATAGCACTTAATGAAAATAAAACAGTTGCGGATGCTCTTTCTATTGTTAAAACTGCCCCATCAGAAATAGATATTGTGTATATCTATGTAGTAGATGATAAGGATAGACTGGTAGGAGTTACCACAATAAAAGATCTTTTAAACAGCCCTTTATCTGCCCAGCTAAGGGATATAATGAACAGAGACCTTATCACATTAAGAGAAAATACTCCAAAAGAAGAAGCAATAGAGATTTTTAAAAGATACGAATTTTTCTCTCTCCCTGTTGTTGATGAGGAAGATGTTTTAAAAGGTGTTATATATATTGATGAAATTCTTGACCTGATTTCAGAAAAAACCACAGAAGAATTTTTCAAAATGGCAGGTGCTCAGGAAGAAGAACTTTTTTACACAAATCAGGTTTTAAAAATAGCAAAACTAAGATTGCCTTGGCTTTTAGTTTCGGTTATAGGTGAACTTTTTACAGCAATAATTATCAGCTTTTTCGATGATACTATCGAAAAATATCTTCCGATTATTTTCTTTTTACCATTAGTTGCTGCAGTAAGTGGAAATGTTAGCTCTCAGGCAGCCATAATCACAGCAAGAGGATTAATGACAGAAAGATTTACACAGTTTCCGAGAGATCTAATTTCTACAGTGATAAAAGAGCTAAAAATAGCATTTTTAATCGGTATTGTTATCAGTTTTATTGTTGGATTTATATCATTTTTATGGCTCAGTAATCATATCTTAGGAATTATTGTAGGAACTGCTTTACTTTTTAATATTGTTATAGCAGCATTAATAGGAACAATATTACCATTTATCATATATAAATTGAATAAAGATCCTGCCTTCGCAACAGGCCCGTTAACTTTGACTATTACTGACATTATCGGAATTTTAATTTATTTATCGGTAGCTACAATGGGAATACGATCAATCATAGGTTAAAAAAGCCCCGATTTCGGGGCTTTATCTTATGCTAATCCTTTCATCTGTAAATATTCTTTGATTTCATGTAAAAGTTGTGCTGGAGTTCTGATAGGATATGTGATTTCTTCAACAACATCTGTTGCAGGAACACCTTTAATATCTATTCCTTTTAATTTTTCTTTCAATACATCAGCCGATTCGATAGGATATTTAACACCTTTCATTCTTTTAAGAACTGCATAAGCCCAAGGAACTTCGCAAACCTGAGCAACAGCTGCCCCAGTAGCAGCACAGAACTCAAGCATAACCTGTGCATCCTGTCCTTCTTTCACAAGCTTATAAGCAAGTTTTGCAAGTCCACCTGCAGTATGAACTCTTAACTCTTTTTTCTCCTCTTTAGTAAGTTCATCCATATGTTGAATTTTGTAAAGAGCCATTTGAGGATCCGCTCTTAAAATATTTCTTACAGTATTTTTAGTCAATCCAACAATGGCTGCAATCTCTTCTTCCGTTTTTAAATACTCTTCTCTTAAAACGATTGCAAAAGAAGCTCTTGCTAAAGATGGAAGCCATGTTAATGTTCTGTATTCTGCAAGTTTGTGCAGTCCACCTAAAAGATCAATTCCTTTAAAGAAGACCCTTGTTACTAAATGTTCTAACTCGTGTTCGTTAATCGGTGCTCCAGTTAATTCTATTACCATCTATGTGCCCTCCTTTTTAAATTTTTATTTTCCGCCACCAATTGGCTCTAAAATTCTAACTAAACCTGTATCTGTAATTTCCATATAATGAACTCTTGTATCATGTCCAGCCATACGACATCCATCTATTCTAAATAGCCTTACAATTTCACCAATTTCTCTTTTATAAAGTTTAGCTTTAAATGAAGAATCAATAACTTCTTTAGCTAAAACCATTGTTCCATCAACTATATGTCCAACTGCATAACCACCAGCGGCTTCTGCAGTAAGTTCTTCGTGACCACTTCTTTTCTGGGAAATAAATAGTGCAGTCTGATACCATTTTTTCATAAAGTTAAACAGCCTTCTGACAATTCCCCTTGCAAGCATTTCTTTGTTTTCAAAAAGTCCTGTTACAGAGTCAATTACTGTAAATTTGATTTTATAAGTTTTTATTGCGTAAGCTAACGTTGCAAGCAAGTCTGGAATATTTTCCCTTAAAGGAGTATGAGATGCCGCATCAATCATAATTATATTATCTTCAAAATCTTCAAAATTTAAGCCCATTGCTGCTGCTCTAAGCTTTAAAGATGCGATAACAAAGTTTGCAGGTGCTTCAACAGTGATAAAGGCAACTTTATGTCCTTCGCTTGCCTGTTTTACGGTAAACTGCTCTGCCATTAAAGACTTTCCTGTATCATTTACGCCTGTTATATTAAATACGGAATACGCGGGAATTCCACCTAGATTCTTTTTCACAACTTTTCCATTTTCAACTTCAACTATGAAAAACAGATCATCTAATCCTTCAACGCCTGTTGGAATTCCATATACTTTCGGTGCTTTTGCTAATGCTTCAGAACCTACTAGAATACCTTCTTTTATTACTCTTGCTTCCGTATGATGTGCCTCTGGATACTCTTTTGGATCTTCCATTTAAGCCCCTCCTTATCAATCAGAAAATTTTTATATCAACAATGTATTACATAATTATCATTATATCAATATAATTGTCGAGGTTTTATAAATCAAACAATATTTTCAATATTTTTAGAAAAAATTTAAAATTTTTTAGTCTTTTTGTTATAAAATTTTGATTATGATAATGATAAAAAGAATATTTAATCTTATTTCTCATCCAAAAAAAGAATGGCAATCAATTTTCCAAGAAAAAGATACAGGCTTTTCTGTCTTTAAAGAGTATGGACTTAGACTTGCATTAATTGGGCCTTTTTTATCTTTTTACAGCCTTTATTTTGAAGGAAACTATAGTATTCCACACGCTTTAACATATTCGATCTCAACTTATATTCTTGATTTAGTAAGTGTTATTATTTTTGCATTTATTTTTTCTAAAATTTCTGAAAAATATTTTTATTCGATTAATTTTGATACTGCTTTGAAGTTTATAACATATGTAAATGTTCCTATCTGGCTTTCTGATATTGTTGATATTTACCAGCCTTTACGAATTTTGAGCAATTTAGGATTAATATATAGCTTTTATCTTCTTTATACAGGAATTGTTTATTTAGGTAAGAACCAGTCTGGTTTAGATATAAAAAGATTTTTTATTATTTGTTCTGGTATTCATTTGGGAATTTATATGCTGAATGCTTTAATATCTGAAATGATTGCAATGAATCCTTTAATGAAAAAATTGATTGAGAAGTAAAGAGATTAAACTCTTTCCTTCTCTTCATCAAAAAACTGAACATCAACGATTCTTTTTCCACAGTTCTCACATCTTGTGTCTAACATTCCGATGTTATTTGCAACTGGAATTACTTCTTTAATCTGATTTCCACAGTTACAGTTATAAACTGCTTCTTCAAATCTGACATCAAACTCTTTAGCTTTTGTCTTCATGCTTTTCACCTCCTTTTATTTTTTTCATCTATAATATAAAGACTGAAAATTAAGTTTGTATTAAATTTTTGTTAAATTTTATTCATGAAGAATTTAGTCAATTAGACTAAGATTTTTATGAAATTTATCATTAAAAAGGGTTTTAAAAATGAAGATTTACTTTGATTGTGCTGCAACATCAAAAATATTCCAGGATATTTTGTTATCAATGGAAAGAGTGTTCAAAGAATACTATGCAAATCCGAACTCTATATATTCCGACGGTCAAAAATCAAGACAACTGATTGAAGAAAGTAGAAGAAATATTGCCCAGTATTTAGGGGTCGAGCCTGAAGAAATCATTTTCACTTCAGGTGCAACAGAAAGCAACAACACAATAATCAGAGGTCTTGCAGAAAGTTATCCTGAAAAAAATGAGATCATTATTACCCCAATAGAGCATAAATCCGTTTTAAATCCTGTTAAATTTTTAGCTAAAAAAGGATATAAAGTTCATTTTTTAAAAATAGATAAAAATGGAATCATTGATATCGATGATCTGAAAAGAAAAATAAGTGAAAAAACATTACTTGTAGTAATAATACACGGAAACAACGAAACAGGTGTTTTACAGGATGTTGAGACTGTAAGCAAAATATGTAGGGAAAATGATGTTTTCTTTTTCAGTGATGTTGTCCAGACAATATGTAAAGAAAAGTTTGATACAGAAATCTTTGATTTTATATCTGTGTCTGGACACAAAATAAATGCACCGAAAGGTATTGGATTTTTCTACAAAAGAAAAGATATAAAACTGACACCGCTTCTTTTCGGTGGTGGACAGGAATTTGGACTTCGTTCTGGAACTGAAAATATCGCATTTATAAAATTTTTATCTGATGCCATTCACGAATGGGATACGGATAACGATGACAAAGTGAAACATCTTAGATTTTTAAGGGATCTATGGGAGATAAACCTTAAAGAAGCTATTCCTGATATTCATATTGTAAGCGAACAAGCTAAAAGAGTTCCTCATATAAGCTGCATAATATTTCCACAGGTGGATGCACAATCTATGATATTAGGTTTAAGCTCCAGAGATATGGCAGTTTCTTCAGGGTCTGCCTGTTCTTCAGGAACACCTACACCATCTCACGTTTTGACTGCTTATGGATATTCGGATAAAGAGGCTTTAAGTACTTTAAGATTTTCTTTTTGTCTTGATAATACAGAAGAGCAGATATATGAAGGCATTAAAAGAGTTAAAGAGGTTTTTGAATCTTTAAAAGAGTTTTACTGATGCTCTTTAAAGTATTCTAACATCTTCTCTGCAACTTCTTCTGCAGATACATTGTATTCTCCTCTTTCGATTAACTCTTTAATTCTGCGGATTTTTTCTTGCTTTTCCAAATGTTTTTGCCGTAGGACTTTTTCAATTTTTTTGATATCTTCTTCTGGAAGATACTGACTTAAAAACTGTTTCAGCTTTTTATTCACACCATTACCTCGTTGTGAGACATTTTGAAACATTTTTCGGTATAATAAACTTTTACTTTACCTGATAGGAATATTATAAATGATTTTAGGAATTGATTCGTATTCTGAACAACTTGGACTTTCTTTAATAAAAGATCATAAAGTTATTTATTCGATCAGCCTGTCAAAATTCAAACCTTTCTCTGAAGCTATTGTTTTAAAACTTGATGAGATGTTTAAAGAGCTTGAATTGGATAAATCTTTATTAAAAAAAATTGTCGTAAATAAAGGCCCTGGAAGTTATACAGGGCTGAGGGTTGGGATTACAGTTGCAAAAATCCTGTCATATGGATTAGGAATAGACATTTATAGTTATATTAGTCTTGATGTTATGGCGTATAAACATAGATGTTTCAATGGAAATATTATCTGTGGCATTAACGCAGGAAAAGGTGAGCTTTATTTTAGAGAATATCTTTCTAAAGATTTCAAATTAGAACCTGTTTCGCAAATATCCATACAAAAGCAAAAAGATTTTCAAGAAAACTTTAAAAATAAAGAAAATACACTTTTTGTGTTTAAAAATTTAGAATTGGAAGGAATAAATTCACTTCAAATATTAGAACCTTTAACAGTAGAAGGAATCTTTTATGCTTTGAAAAATAATCTTAAGGAAGATCCAGTTAGTTTAGAGCCTGTTTATATCCGACCTTCCTAAATCATTTTGATATCGTTCTTTGAACTTCTTTAACATTCTTAACTTTTTTGAGAGACGAAACTATTTGATTAAGATGATCTTTATCTTTTACGCTTAATTTTAAATTGGTTATTGCTTTTCCATATTTATTGCTTTTGGCTTTTACTTCTATGATGTTTGAGTCGTATGAAGCCACTATTTTTGCCACATCAGCCAATAGTCCTGGCGTATCTTCAGAAAGAATCTTTAAAGATACAGGATATGTTCGTTTTCCATCGTTTTCTGTTTTCCACACACAATCAACAATTCTTTCTGGCTCGTTTTCTATTGTGTATTGTGCATTTGGACATTCTTTTGAATGTATTGAAATTCCCTTTCCTTTTAAGATGATTCCAACAATATCATCTCCAGGGACAGGATAGCAACACTTTGCGAGGTTGGAGAGTATATTATTAATCCCATCAACTTCAATTGATGCTTTTTGTGTTTTTGCTTCTGTTTCAGTTTTTTCCTGGGATTTACCTTCTTTTATTTTACAAAATCTCATTATTCTGGAAGGAGATAGCTGACCATTACCGATTGCATAAAGAAGATCATCAAATGTTTTGTAATTGAATTTCTTTAAAAGTCTTTCTTTTTCCTCTTCTGAAAGGGTTGTTACATCTTTTTGAACTTTCTTTAAGAATTTGTTAAATAACTTTTTACCGAATTTTATAGTCTGTTCTCTATCTTTTTTAGCAAAATAACTTTTTATATTTGATTTAGCTTTTGAACTGACAACGAAATTTAACCAGTTTCTGTTCGGTTTTGGCTGTTTTGCCGTTATGATTTCTACCACATCACCACTTCTCAGTTTTGTATCTAATGGAACTAAAACACCGTTAACCTTTGCACCGCTACATCTATGTCCTACCTGTGTATGAATAGCATAAGCAAAATCAACAGGTGTGGCACCTACTGGAAGATTAATTAAATCTCCTTTTGGGGTAAAAACAAACACTTCATCACTTATCAGATCATTTTTTACAGTTGATATTAACTCTGAAGAATCGCTATTCTCCTTTACAACTTCCAAGATTTTTCTTAACCATTGAAGGGATTGTATATCTTTTTCGGTAAGTTCCGATCCACCTTTGTATCTCCAGTGGGCTGCAATACCTTCTTCTGATATTTTGTGCATCTCTTCCGTTTTGATCTGAATCTCTACAAATTTTCCTTCAGGAGCTACGATAGTCGTGTGCAAAGCCTGATAAAAGTTTGATTTTGGAAGTGATATATAATCTTTAAATTTTCCTGGAACAGGTTTCCATATATTATGGATAATTCCTAACACCAAATAACAATCTTTAATCGTATCAACGATTATTCTTATTCCGTAAAGATCATAAACATCACTTAAAGACAGATTTTTTCTTATGGTTTTTTCATAAACGCTGTAAATATGTTTAGATCTATACTGTATTTTTGCTTTTATATTATTTTTTTTAAGTTCTTCCTCTAATTTTGGAACTATCTGCTCTCTTAAATATTTTTCTTGCTTTTCTTTTGATTCTGCAATAAAAGAAGTAACCTTTTTGTAGTTAACAGGATCTAAATATTTAAAAGATGTATCTTCAAGTTCACTTTTTATCTTCCATAGTCCAAGTCTTGCAGCTAAAGGTGCATATATTTCTAAAGTTTCCTTAGCTATTCTTTTTTGTTTTTCAGGGTTCAGGTGTTCAAGTGTTCTAATATTGTGAAGTCTATCTGCAAGTTTAACGATAAGCACGCGAATATCATCAGACATGGAGATTATCATCTTTCTGAAATTTTCTGCTTTTGCAATCTCTTTACTTGAAAAATGGTATTGCCCTATTTTCGTAACACCGTTAACAATGAGAGCTACCTGCTTTCCAAATTTTTCTTCAATTTCTTCAAGGGTTGTGTCTGTATCTTCAACAACATCATGAAGAAGGGCAGCTATAATTGATGTTTTATCAAGATGCATATCTGCCAGTATTTTGGCAGCTTCAATCGGATGATAGTAGTAAGGCTCCCCTGATTTTCTAAACTGACCTTCATGTTTTTGAATAATATACTCTACCGCTTTTTTTATATCTTCAACATCGTCTTCTTTCAGATAATCTAACTTATTTATAAGCTCTTTTACTTTTTTATCCTTCTCTAACATAATCATTGAAAAATCCATTAAAACTACTTATTTCAGTAATAATAAACTAATTTATAAAGATTTCAAGTTGTAAGTATGATATTTGACTTGTTTCTAATTTTTCAGGTAAAGCTTAGATAACCGCTTGAAGCCAGTCGTCACCTAACTCTTCAACTATCTCAAGTGTAGAGTCATAATCTTTTTTCAGATTTTCTAAGATCAGATAAAGGTCTTCTACACAATCTGGAGATGTTAAAAGGTCTAAAATCCCTTGTTTCCCATTTCTAGTTCTTGGGAGGGCTATTCTACCGTGACCATCAATAACCATAGAGATGAAATTTAATTTTTTAGGATCTACTTTGACAACTAAATTTACTGATTTTCTTGGTGGGTTAGATAATCTCTGTAAAAGCTCTTCCGAAAACATCTTAAAACTGTGTATCTAAAATCTCTAACTTTACGAATGGATGAACTTTTAAATCTTCACCTGAGATGAAAGCCACATCTATCGGAATATTTTTCGGGGGTTCTGCCTTTGCAAAATAATCAGATGATTCAAAAAATCCGAATGCAGTTCCAATTAAAAGTCCAATTAAAACGCCTGTTCCTACCTTCCTACCAAAATCTTCAGCATCAATAGCATAAACAGCAGTTCCTGCTAATCCTCCAACAACTGCACCGTACATTGCATCTCTAAAAACGATTTCTCCTGATGCTGCTTTAGATTGTTGGACTCCCATAGAAAGTGTTGCCACTGTTATAATTAATGCTAATAATTTTTTCATTCGGCTTATCCCCTCTCCGAAGATTTTCTCATTACAATATATGTAACTACCATCTTTATTCAATAGTATATAACACAATTAAAATATTTTCAATTCTTTAATCAACAGCTCAAATTCCTTTTTCATCACATCTTTTTTATCGAAACTTTGTTTCATTCTCTTTAATTGATTTATTAAAGCTTTTAGTTTATCTCTGTTTTCTGATGAAGACAGGTAATAAGCTTTGTTCAGATAATATAAACAGTTATCAAGTAAGATCTCTGACATTTTTCTGTTGAAATCATAAGTCAAATAAGATTTGTATGCTAATTCATTTGCAACTGCAAGTTCTAAGTTCTCCCTTGAGGATAGTTTTAAGAGAGGCTCAATTGCCAACTTAAGTGATTTTCTTGCTTTTTTAAAATAACGGGCTTTTGTATGTTCTTTTGCAATACTTATTAAATTTTTAGCTTCCTTTATTGGTTGATCAACAAGATCTATTTTTAGGTAATCTTTTATACTTTCTAAAACGGCAAGGATCTCATCATTTTCTAAAACAGAAGCTTTTTTTATAAGATTTTGAAGTTCATCTCTTATTTGCTGAATATTGTCTATGTTCCCTGCTATTTTTTCGATGTTTAGATAAAGGGCTGTAAGGTCCTGACTATAATTTTCCTTTGGAAAAAATCTAAATCTTTTTTCTATTGATTCTATCTGCCTGATAAGTAGATATGTAGGAGAATATTGCTGTGCTTCCGTTAGGAAGAACAAAGCCCCATCCATATACGAAAGAGTTTCTTTTCTGATAATTCTTCTTCTTTCCAGTGATGAATAGCTGTCAAGAACCATATTTAAAGCACGGATAGTATAGATTCTTATATTCTGTATCTGGTCATCAGTAAGTCCTCTATCTAAAGAGTATGGATTGACAGGATCTGGTATAACAAAGATCTGATCTTTTTCTCTATCATAAAACTCAAAATATTGGGCAAAAGCAACATTTATAACGGATAACGTTGCTAATAAAAAAATTATCTTTTTCATAGGAGTAAATCCCCATTTTTAATCTATCGATCTTACACTTCCATTCTCTATGTAATATATACTATCGGCTGTATCTTCTATTTCTCTATCATGAGTTATCACTATAAGCTGTTTTACTAAATTTTTAGATTTTATAGATAGAAGTATATCAACTAAATCATTTCTTCTTTGCTCGTCAAGATGTATTGTCGGTTCATCTAATATCATAAATTCTGTTTTTTCTGATAAAAATTTTCCGATGGCAAGTCTAAGAGCTAATCCTAAAGCTACTCTCTGACCTCCACTGATTGCGTCTATTTTTATATATCTATCTTGTTTTTCAAATGTCGGAGCTAAGAGGAGTATATCGAAATTTTCTGTAAATTTTATCTGTTTAAAAGGAAAATCAAACGCTGAAAAGATTATGTTTATAAGATTAGGAAGTTTGTATAAAAGGTTATCCCTTATAATCTTCTGTATTCCTTTTGGGCCCAGAGCCTGTTCAACCTGTCTATATTTTTCTATTTTTTGCTTTATATCTTTTATTTGTTCTAACTTTTTCTGCTCGTCTTTTAGAATCTTTTCTTTTTCATTTAAAATTCCGCTGAATTGTGCTGATAAGACTTTAAGATTATTTATCTGTTCTTGAAGTTCTTTTATATTTTTCGTTAAATCTTCCTTTTCCTGATTTAATCTTTGAATTTCTTCCTGAATTTTTGAAATATCTTTTAAATTCTCTTTCAGTTTTTGAATCTTAGCCTGATAATCTTTCAGTTCTTTTTCTTTTTCTCCCAACTCTTTTTCAAGTTTTTCTTTTCTTTTTAGAATTTCTAATATCTGGTAATACTCTTTTTCTTTTTGTTTTAGCTGTTGGATTTCTTCTTTTAATTTTGATTTATCAATTTCCTGTGGAATCTTCTGCTCCAATTCTTCCAACTGCTTCTGGATTTTTTCTAATTCTATTTTTAAATCGTCTGGATTGTGTTCAGTTAGAAAATTTTTTGCTTCTTTATATTTTTCATAATTTTCTTTGTTTTTTTCTAAAAACTGTTCTATCTGTTTTTTATTTTCCATCAGTTCTGGTAAATCTTTTAGTTGTCTCTGAACACTGAATATTTTTGCATCAATTTTTACTTTTTTGCTGTTTGCTTCCTGATGTTGATCAAAATACTCTTTAAACTGGGATAGTAGCGGCTGGATTTGTTTTTCTAACTTTAGTTGTTTATCTAACTCTTTCTCTTTTTCTATAAGCTGCTTATATTCTGCTCTTTTTTGTTCAATCTCTTCATTTAGATCTTTTAAGATCTCTTCTTTCGTATGTTCTTCTAAAGGTCTTTCACAGGTAGGGCAGGCACCTTTTAGTTCTTCGATTTTTTTAATTCTTTTTTTAAGTTCGTCCCCTTGATTTTTAACTTTTCCTTTTTGTTCGTTCAGTTTTTGCTTTTCTTCTGTTAGTTCTTCTATTTTTAGCTGATTATTTTTTATCATCTCATTTATAAGTAATGGATTTAGCTCTAATGTCTTGTAAATTCTTTTTAAGTTTGTAAGTTCTCTTGCTATTTCGATTGCTTTTCTTTGTGTTTCTTTTAGTTCTCCTAAAATTTCTTCTTTCTCTTTCTTTAACTGTTCTAACTGACCTTCTATCTTTTGAAGTTTTAAGATCTGGTCGTTGATGTTTTTCAGTTCTTTTTCTTTTTCTTGATACTCTTCTGCGATCTGTTTTAGCTGCTTTAATATCTTTTCTTTATTTTTAATATCTTCATATTTTTCTTTTAACGGTTTTAGCTGGGCTGTTACTGTTTCTTTTTTGTTTAATAAGGAGATGATTTCTTCTTTTTGTTTCAGATTTTCCACTTCTTTTTCTAAAAGTTTTAGTTTTTGTTCTTGCTGTTCTATATTTTTCAGATCATTTTGTATATTTTTTATATCAACCTCTAATTTTTGTACCAGTTTTTCGTATGTTTGTATGTCGTTTTTGATATTTAGGTTGTGTTCTTTTTCTTTTTGGAGTTTTTCTATCTTAGATTGTAGATCTTTTAGTTGATTTTCTTTTTCTTTTAACTCTTTTTCAAATTTTTCTTTTTGTGATTCATTGGCTTTTATCCGTTCTTTTAGCTGATCTATCTCTTTTTTTATCTCTGCTATCTTTTCTTCTGAAATCTCCGCTCCGTGAATCTGAGCTTCCAAAAATCTTCTTTTATCTCCAACCAGATCCGATAACAACTGATAAACAGAAAGATCCAGTATATCTTCTAAAACTCTTGCTCTGTCTTTAGGATTTAAATTCAGGATACCTTCTATGTCTCCTTGCTTTACTAAAACTGAACTTAAAAATGTTTTGTTTGAAAGTCCTGTTATCTTTGGAATTTCTTTATTCAGATTTTTCTGGAAAAAGAGGCGATAGCTTCCCTTCTGTTTTTTGTAAAGGACTGCTTCCGTTTTGGCCGTTTTTCCTTTTATCTCTATTGTTCTTTCTATTTTGTATTCTTCACCGTTTTTTTCAAATTCTAAATGTATTTCTGAAAATTTCGTTCCCCATCGCACCAAATCTGCAGTATTTCCTTTTCCGCTTCTTCCAAATAATGCATAGTTTATGCCTTCTACTATTGAGCTTTTTCCTGCTCCGTTTTCTCCGATAAATACTGTTATACCGTTGTCTGAAAACTCTATTTTTGATTCTTTATGAATCAGAAAATTTTTTAGATATAACTTTTTTAAAATCATTTACTTACTTCTTTTCCTAAATTTCTTTCTACTGACTCTATTTTTTGTTTTAGTCTGTTTGATTTTCCTTTTCTTATGTCAAATTTTGCAACTGCATAAACTCTGTTACAGTCAGGCTCCAACTGTTTATAAGCTTTGTTCAATATCTCTACGGCTTCTTCCATTTTTTCTGTTTCAAAAACGGTTCCCATAGGTGTCAGTTTATACGGAATTCCACTTTCATCAATCATTTTTATTATTCTACTTACATAAGGGCTTACACTTTCACCTTTATCTGTTGGGAACATACTGAATTCAACTAATACAGACATCAACTGCCTCCTAAAATTATGAATAAATATTTTATATCAAAAAAGGTAAATGGGTAGTGTATTGAGCAAAGATTTAACAGGTTACAATACCAATTGAACAAATAAACACCACGGAATATGTTTTATAATATTGCTACAAATTTTTATGAGGTGAAAAAATGAATCAGAACGAACCATTATATGCAACATTAACCATGTATGGCGATCCAAAAGAAGAGTTGGTTGATGAATTAAGACTTGCTATTCACGACAAAGATGGAAATCTTGTATTTGCTACATACTGGGAAACAGCAGTTATGGAAAAAGAAGAAATAATAAAAGCGATAAACGCAGTATGTGCCAACTATCAGGTTCAGGATTTATTCAACACCGAAGGAGTTTTGGAGCCAGAATTTGAAGAAGTTGACGGTCAACAGATGAGAGTTTTCAGAACAAAGAAGTTAGAAAGCGAGTGATGGAATACATCTATAAAAATACAAAAATCGTCATTAAAAAAGGAGATATCACAGAAGAAGATACAGAAGCTATCGTAAATGCTGCCAATTCATCATGTATGGGTGGCGGTGGTGTTGACGGTGCAATACATTCTAAAGGTGGCCCAGCCATTTTAGAAGAATGTAAAAAAATCAGGCAGACTATATATCCTGACGGATTACCAACAGGTCAGGCAGTTATAACAACAGGTGGAAATCTAAAAGCAAAATATGTGATACACACAGTCGGCCCTGTATGTATTCCCTCTTTTGATGAGAAAAAGAAAAAACTGCTTAGAAATGCTTACTGGAACAGTTTAAAAGTCGCAAAAGAAAATAAAATCCAGTCAATAGCATTTCCCTCTATAAGCACAGGTGCATATAGATGCCCGATAGAAGAAGCCTCAAAAATAGCAATTAAGACCGTTTTAGATTTTATTGATAAAGAAAATTTCATAAAAGAAGTCAGATTTGTTCTTTTTTCTGATAGAGATTTTAAAATCTATGAAAAAAGATTCAAGGAAATTTTAGATGAAATTTGATCCATCTTTTATCGATATTCTAATAGCAGCAGCTATTTTTTCTATAGCAGGTTATTACGGATATTTACGTTATAAAGAAGAAAAGAAAAAAGAAAAGATAAACTACATTCCAATGCTTCTAAAATTCAAAGAAAAGTATCAGGAAGAACAAAAACAGTATGAACAAAAAGTAAAACAGTTAAAACAGATGATGGAAGAAAAAGAAAAAGAGTATCAGGAACTGAAAAATAGTTTATACAGATACAAATGGACAAATCCTGATAAAGAAAAACTCTCAAAAATAAAAGGAACAGAACTGGAAAGTAATTTTATTGTTATGTTTGAAGTTTTAGGTTTTGAAGCATCAGAACCTATAATACATAAGGACAAACATATTGACCTTATAGTGGAGCCAAGAGAATTCTCTGGTGATTGTGAAAGTAGAATATGTATAGACTTTATAGATTTTAATGCTATAAAAAAGATAGACAAAAAATATATTGATCAATTTTTAGAAGGTATTAAAAAATACAAATGCGATTCTGGCTGGATAATAACAAATGGGAAAGTTCCTGATGAACTGGAAGATTATATAAAAGAGAATGGAATAAAAGTTTTATCTAAAGAAGAAATAATGGAACTTTTCCCATCTTTACGTGTTGTGAACGATTACTTTGAAAATCGAAATATGTTTCATAATTTAGAACTTATGTATAATGAAACTGTTGATGAAGTTGTAAGAAGAAAAACATGGTTAATGGAAATTGATGAAGCACTTGAAAAAGCTTATGCAGAAAAAGAGGTAAACAAATGAAGATCTTGTTAAAAATTTTATTAATAATGGGGTGTGTCATGGGATATGCAGTTGCAGAAACAGAAAAAAATCTTTACATAGAAAAATTAGGAAACGGTGCTACGGCAATAATAAAAGAAAGAAAAGATACTCAGGCTGTGGCAGTTCAGGTATGGTTTGGGGTAGGTTCTGTCTATGAAAATGATAAAGAAAGAGGACTTTCCCACTTTTTAGAACATATGCTGTTTAACGGAACGAAATATACTAAACCTGGTGAGATTGAGTATGAAATAGAGAAAAAAGGTGGAAGTATTAATGCAGGAACAAGCTTTGACTACACTTTTTATCATATAGAAATTGCAGCTCCATTCTGGGAAACATCACTGAAATATCTATACTATATGACTACCACCCCTTCATTAACTCCTGAAATGATAGAAAAAGAAAAACCGATTGTTTTAGAAGAGTTAAACAGACATTTAGATAATCCTAAAAGTGTATTGTGGGATACATATCACAAACTTGCATATAAAGTGAGCAACTATAAACATCCTGTAATAGGTTATAGAGAAACGATAGAAGCATTTACTCCTGAGCTGGTAAGAGAGTATTTTTATTCTCATTATGTACCGTCAAATATGACAATTGTAGTTGTAGGAAATATTGATAAAGATAAGGTTTTAAAAAAGATAAAAGAAACATTTGGTTCTGTAAAAGGAAAACATTACACTCCTCCTCCTGTTCCTTTAGAACCTGAACAAAAAGAGATCAGAACAAAGACTATAAAGAAAAAAGAAGTTACCAGAGCTTATATTGCAATCGGCTGGCAGGCTCCACCAATACGAACTCCTGATGCATTTAAAGCAATAGTTTTGGAAGAGATATTGTCAGGTGGAAGAACTTCTGTTCTTTATCAAAGAATAAAAGAGTCAGGTCTTGCTCAGGCTGTTTTTGGAGGATATCTGCCTCATATAGGAACAAGTCAGTTTCTCTTTTATTTCGTAGCAGAGCCTGACAAAGTAGAAGCCATTAAAAAAGAGATTTTTAAAATTTTACAAGAGTATAAAACTAACGGT
>JALVEZ010000147.1 GCA_027030405.1 Hydrogenothermaceae bacterium
CAGAACGACAATACACAATTATTTTTTTATCTTTATAATTTTTAAGTTTATCTATCTGTCTTGATAATGTTCCTAATGGAATCAGTATAGAATTTGGAATTTTCCCTTCACTTTTTACTTCTGGTGGAGTTCTAACATCGATTATAACCACATCTTTTTTGTCTTTTTTTATCATAGAATATGCTTCCTCTGGGGTTATGTTTTCAAAGTCAGCAAAAATGATTCCTTTCTGGTATAAATAAAAAATAACAGCTGCAATTAAAACAGCTGCTATTATAAGATTAGATATGCTCATTTCTATCCTTTAATCATCGTAATTATGTGGAAGTATTTTATCATATTCTACATTTGCTTTACTTCCTTCTATCCATGGTTTTTTACCATATACCAATACTTCGTCCGCTTCCACATTTTCAAACCATATTCCTGATAATTTAGCTTTTCTTAGATCCGAATAACTAAATTTTGTTTTTACAAAACTTGATTTTTGTAAATCTGCACCTCTTAAATTTGAATAACTGATATCTGCTCCGTTAAAGTTTGCTTCTACAAAATTAGAATCTTCCATTCTAATATTAACCATGTTAGCGTTTTCAAAATTCGCTTTTGCTGCATCAGATACTAAAATCTGAGATCTAAAAAGATTTGCGTTTGAAAAGTCTGCATTTCTCAAGTTAACTCTTTGTAAAACTGCTCTTGAAAGATTGGCATTTTTAAAATTAGCATCTTTAAAATTTGCGTCTGCAATAAATGCATTTTCTAAGTTAGCTCCTTCAAGATTTGCACCAGTCAAATCTGCTCCTGTAAATGTTGCATCGCTTAAGTCTGCACCAGATAAATCTATTCCTTGTAATTCTGCAAAACTTAAATCTATTCCTGCAAGTGATTTACCTTCTTTTACCATTTGTTCTAATTGTTCTTTTGTGTATTCTTCCATACGAATACCTCCATATTTCTTTTGGTCTTCTATAAAATAGAATTTAATCGATAAATAATCTATGAGGAAAAATATAATTCTTGCAAAAGAAACGTATTCTAATATATTAATTGTTATATAAAATCAATATATAATAATAAATATGAAAATGGAAAGATTAATTATTTATTTATCGGTTTTTATTTTTTACTTTAATTCCTATGGATTATCATTTAAAGTTCCTTCTCCAGATGATTTAAATCCATTTTCTTTTCACAAAAAAAATACTGAGCTAAAGTACAAACCATTAAGTGATGATGTTAAAGAATATATAAAACATGTGTTTTTACAAAATGATGTATTACAGGAAGTTGCTTTACAAAAGGCAGAAATTTTAAATAATATTGCATATTACAAATTCTCTGATACGGAAGAAGATAAAAATATCGCTGTTCATACTGCTTATAACTTTGCAAAAATTGATACCTGCCTTGACGCAGTTAGTTTTAAATATTTGGGATACTCAAAAGAGACTATTTTTTTACTTCAAACACTTAATAAAAATCTAAAAATGCTTATTTTAGATAAGCCTGAAAAAATTAAAAATTATGCAAAATTTAATGGATTACTAAACAGTCTTATTATTGATATTCCTGTAGCAACCGGAGAGAACTACGGACAGATTATTGATAAATATTGTCCTGAAGAAATCAGGAAAAAGATAAAATGAAAAAGATAATAGGATTATTGCTCATTCTTAACTTTTTAATAGGGTGTGGTGGAAAAGACAAAGATGATTATAAATTCAGGTTTTATTATATAAATGGAATGAGCACAGACTATGATGAAGCTCTGGAACAGAGAAAAGCATTATATAGGGCTATTGTTGATTATAAAATAAAACATCCTGAAGAATATGTTTTTGATGGTTTTAAATCTAAATATTTGAAACTTTCATATAATTACAACGAAGAACCTTATATAGAATTAGTTGAGAACTTTTTCCAAAAAAGTATAGATACCTTTGATTTTTTCCTAATTTTAGGTGGTGATATGCCTATGCCTCCCTGGTTTAAAGATACTTACAACCAGTTTGCAGATGTTTTAATGAATGATTCATCAAAAATTGCAAAAATATTCAGTGATGATATAAAAAGGCATGTATCAAGATATGAAAAAGATTTAAAAGAGGGACATAAAATTGTTCTGATCGGTTTTTCACAGGGCAACTTTTTTGCAAATTTGGAGTTTGATAATTTAAATAGTGATGATGTTGGTGTTGTTTCTATTGCCACACCTGCTGATAGAGTTGGAGATAGACGCTCTCCTTATACAACTTTTTACGAGGATATGGTGATAAACACTGTTAGATTCTTAAATCCAACCACCCTTGCTCTACCACCTAATATGCATGCCGAACACTGCTCAGGTTTGTGTCATTCTTTAATTGATAACTATTTAAATCCTAAAAATAAAAGTAGAAATAAAATAGTAAAAGATATTGCTAATGTAGCTAAAAGAATCGATGATGATTAAAAAGCCGAGAGATCCTCGGCTTTTAAGATGTTTATCTTCTTCTATTTCTTTGATTTGATCTGTTGCTGTAACCTCTTCTGTTACCACCGAAAGGTTTTCTTCCTCTATTTGAAGAACTTCTTTCATTTAAAGAAAATTCATCATCTGTCATATTTTCAACCTGAATATCTGCTTTTGTTTGTTTTATTATCTGTCTAAGGAACTTATCTTCCTGTGGTGAAGAGAATGATAAAGCTACGCCTTCCTGACCTGCTCTTCCAGTTCTTCCAATTCTATGGATATAACTTTCAACATCTTTCGGAATGTCGTAGTTATAAACCACTTTAATTCCTTTAATGTCGAGCCCTCTTGCAGCAACATCTGTAGCAACAAGTATATCGAGTTTATTACTTCTAAATTTTCTTAAAACGTGTTCTCTCTTGTTCTGAGAATAATCACCATGAATAGCATCTGCATTAAATCCTTCTTCTTGAAGTCTTTTTGCTAATTCATCTGCACCTACTTTTGTTTGTGTGAACACTATAGTCTTTTGAGTTCCATTTTCTTTTAAGGTTTCTGCAAATTTCTTGAATTTATCTCTACCTTTTAGTCTGTAAACTTTTTGTTTTATTCTATCTACGGTAACTTCTTCAGGTTTAATTCTTATCATTTCATAATCTGGTTTTAAAAACTCTTCTGCCAAATCAAGAATTTCTTTTGGCATTGTTGCCGAGAAAAGCAACGTTTGTCTTTCTTCTGGAAGTTCATCAACAATATCTTTAATATCATCGATAAATCCCATATCAAGCATTCTATCTGCTTCATCTAAAACAAATGTTTCGACGTTGTCTAATCTTAAAACACCTCTATTTATCAGATCTTTTACTCTTCCTGGTGTTCCTACAACGATCACATCATTTCCTTTTCTTAAGAAATCTATCTGATGTTTAATTGATTTTCCACCGTAAACTGCTAAAACAAATAATCTTTTATCTCTTCCTAAATCTTTTAGTTCCTTTGCAACCTGAATAGCTAATTCTCTGGTTGGAACTAAAACGAGAGCCTGAATTTTTTTCTTTTTTGGATTTACCTTTTCTACTAATGGAATTCCAAAAGCTGCTGTTTTACCAGTTCCTGTTTGTGCTTGTGCAATAAGGTCTTTCCCTTCTTTTACAACTGGAATAGCCTTTTGCTGAATTTCTGTAGGTCTTTCATACCCCATTTTCTTTAATGAAAATAACGTTTGTTTCGACAGACCTAAGTCGTTGAATGTTAAAGTTTGTTCTGACATACTTAACCTCTTCCTTTTATTTTATTTTTATATTAGAGAAGAGAAAAGATTTGAAAACCACATTGGTTTCGTGAGAAGTTTGAAATTAAAGTTTCGAATCTTTATCCCTTCCAACTTAATATCACATTTAATAGATACTATTATAATCCTTTTTTTCAAATAAGCAATACAGAGTTTGATAAAATATTAGTAAATTCTTATATAAGGAGATGCCGATGATTAAGCGTTATACACTTGAGAGAATGGGAAATGTGTGGAGTGAAGTTAATAAATTCCAAAAATGGTTAGATGTAGAAATAGCCATCTGTAGAGCCTGGAATAAGTTAGGAAAGATTCCTGATGAAGCATTAAAAGAGATAGAAGAAAAAACGTATATTGATGAAAAAGTTGTAGAAAGAATTCATGAATTAGACAGAATTTATAACCATGATGTTCTTGCTTTTGTTACAGCAGTTGCAGAACAGGTAGGAGAAAATGGCAGATATATACATCTTGGGGTTACCTCTTCTGATGTTATAGATACTGCGTTAGGATTACTGATGAGAGAGGCATTAAATATTCTTATAGAAGATGTGGATTCTCTTCTTCCAGTCCTTGAAGATAATGCTTTCAAATATAAAGAAACTGTTATGATGGGAAGAACGCACGGTGTTCATGCTGAACCTATGGTTTTTGGACTGAAGTTTGCATTGTGGTATGAAGAGATGAAAAGAAACAAAAAAAGACTGGAGAATGCAAAAGAAGTTGTTTCTGTTGGTGCAATCTCTGGGGCAGTTGGAACTTACTCTAATATTCCTCCTGAAGTTGAAGAAATAGCTTTAACAGAGCTAAATTTAAAACCTGAACCTGTTTCTAATCAGGTAGTTCAGAGAGATAGACATGCAGAATTTATGACTGCAATGGCGATAACTGCATCAACCCTTGAAAAAATTGCTGTAGAAATCAGACATTTACAAAGAACAGAAGTTTTAGAAGCTCAAGAACCTTTCAAAAAAGGACAAAGAGGCTCATCTGCTATGCCACACAAAAAGAACCCTATTACCTGCGAAAGGATTACAGGACTTGCAAGGGTTGTAAGAGCAAATGCTATTCCTGCAATGGAAGATATAGCTTTATGGCATGAGAGGGATATATCACACTCTTCTGTGGAAAGGGTAGTTATGCCTGATTCATCTATTGCATTGGATTACATGTTACATCTTATAAAAAATGTATTATCAGGTCTTGTGGTTTATCCTAAAAATATGAAAAGAAATATGGATCTGTCTAAAGGTTTATATTTCTCTTCAAAAGTTCTTGTTGCTCTTGTTGAAAAAGGATTATCAAGAGATGAAGCATATGATATTGTTCAGAGAAATGCTATGAAAGCATGGGATACGGAAGGACTCATGTTCAAAGATGCATTACTTCAAGATCCTGAAGTGACATCAAGATTATCCAAAGAAGAGTTAGATAAAATATTTGATGTTAATGCTTTCTTAAAAAATGTTCCTTATATATACAAAAGAGTTTTTGGAAAATACTAAAAATCGGAGGCGAGGAAAATGAAAAAATTTATTTTAAGTTTAGGCGTAGCTTTAGGATTATCTACTTTCACATTTGCAGGACATTCAACATCTGAACCAACAAAAACACCTTCAGAAATTATGAAAGAACTTATTACACAGGACTCTGAATTTGCAAAGGAACATCATCACGATTATTTTTCAGTTTTTCAAAATAAACAATCACCATATATAACGATGATTACATGCTCTGATGCAAGAGTTCATGAGAACATTCTGGAAAAAGATCCGATTAATAAAATTTTTTCCATCAGAAACATAGGAAATCAACTTTTAACAAGTTTTGGCTCGGTTGATTACGGTGTTTATCACCTACATACACCTGTTTTGCTTATTTTAGGTCATACACATTGTGGGGCGGTTAAAGCTGCACTTGGAGACTATAGAAATGAATCATTTGATATTATTAAAGAATTAGATCACCTGTTTATTCCGTTAAAAGATCTGAAAGGAACTGCAAAAAACAAAAAAGAGTTTGAAAAGATATGGATTCAAGGTGTGGAAAGGAATGTAGATTATCAGGTTGAAATGGCACTGAAAAAATACAAAAAAGAAGTAAAAGAAGGTAAATTAACAGTAATAGGTGCAGTTGATGATTTTATAAATGCCTACAAATCAGGTGAAGGAAGAATTATTATTATTAATGTAAACGACGAAAAAAATGTTAACAATATTAAAAAAATGAAATTATTTAAAGATTTATCGCCAAAACTTAAAGCTCTATATATAAAGAGAATTACAAATTAGAGAGATTTCTGATGAAAAAAATTGTTTTAGGAACTGTCTTAATGGCAGTTCCTGCTTTTGCTGCAAATTTTATTGATCAAAAAATAGAAATCTATACAAACTCTGCTTATCTTGTGCAAAAAGCTGATATACACAACTCAAATCAAATAGAACTAACATTTGATTATAAAATTAGACTACCAGATTTAAAACTGTTTCTAACTCCTGATAAATGCTCTATTAACTCTATAAATGAACAAAAACAGAATTTTTCAAAACTTAAAAAGTTAGAAAATGAGTTAACCACAAAACAAAATAAAATTAAAAGTTTAAAAGTAGAACTTAAATTTTTGGAAAATTTAAAACCTGATGGAAATATTCAAAAATTAGAAGATATTGGGAATAGATATTTTTCTCTGTTAGAACAGATATCTACTTTAAATAAGGAAATAAAAAGTTTAAAAGAGAAAATAATTAAACTCAAAAGCTTTTCATCATTTAATCTAAATCTAAGCTGTAAAAATGTTTCGATAACTTCTTTTGTTCCTGTTCCTGTATCTGCATTTCAAGAGTATGTGATAATCGGAAATACAAAAGAAAATAAAATAAAAATTGAGAATAATCTTTATTTGAAAAACGGTTTAGATAGAGAGTTTAAAAATATAAGTTTAGAATACCATTCTTATAAAAAAACCAGTGCAATTGGGCCACCACCATTTAATTTTATTCCCTATAAATACAGCAGAAAAATGATAGCTGAATCATTTTCTCTTCCCGAAAAAGAGTATATAAAAACAGAAACAAAGTCTTTTTTTAGCGTGTCAAATGTGGATTTACCTGCAAAATCTGAAACGAAGATCAATATATCAACAGACACAATACCTGCGAAATTTGAAGTTTTTATTGATGGATATGCAACGGTAACTCCGTTTTTAAAGGCCGTATTTAAAACTAATAAAAGTTTTTATCCATCTTCTAATAGTAATTTTTATATTGATGGTATTTATATAGGGAAATGGGGTGTTAAATTTATAGAAGAGAATAAAGAAAATCAATTATTCTTCGGAGAAGATGTTTTTATTGATGTATCAAAGATAAAAATAAAGGATTTTGAAGAAACTTCTTTTTTAGGTAAAAAAATAAAAACAAAAAAATGGAAATATATATTAAAAAATAATCATACACATCCTGTAAAAGTGATAATAGCAGACAAAATTCCTATTTCTACAAACGAAAAATTAAAAATAGAACCATTTTCTTCTCTAAAATGGAAAAAAATAACCCCAGAAGGAAAAATCCTCTGGGAAATTAACCTAAAGCCTACCGAAGAACTAAATTTTGAGTTTGGTTACAAAAAGGTAATAAAAAAATAAATTAACCAAACAATTTCAATCTCAATTTATAAAGGAAGTAGTAAAGTAGAGGTACATAAATCAATGTTAAGAATGTACCTACAATTAGCCCACCAATAGCTACAGTTCCGAGAGGTGCAAGTCTTTCAAGACCTAACGCCCATCCAAATGCAATAGGTATCATTCCAACAGATGTTCCAAATGCTGTCATTAAAACAGGTCTTGTTCTTACCTTTATACTCTCAAGTATTGCGGTTTCAATATCTTTTCCTTTATCAAGAGCCTGATTTATAAAATCAATTAAAAGTATTGAGTTTTTAGTGATGATACCTGCAAGGAGTATTATTCCCATTAATCCGGGCATAGACTGGTGATATCCCATAGCAAGAACAGACCACGCAGCTCCAATCATAGCAAGCGGAATTGCAAAGATAACAGCAAGAGGTGCACCAAATGAACGGAAAGGCGGAGCAAGTGCAAAGAAAAGAAGAATAATTCCTATTCCTATAGCTTTGAACATTCTTATTAGAGAATCCGTCATCTGTTTTACATCACCTTCTTGTGAAATCTCATACCCAGGAGGAAGTTTTCCACCTGATTTTTCCATTACTTTTTTAAAGTTTTCCATAATGTGTGAAATTGCTGCTTTTTCCCTGTAAGCCAGAACGTCAACTGTGTAGTTTAAACCTTCTCTTGTGATAACAGTAGGCTCAATTCTTTTTTCAATCTTAGCAACAGCAGACAAAGGAATTTTCCCTTTTGGTGTAGTGATATAGTAAGAATTAAGGTCTATCAATGAATTTCTATTTTCTTTACTAAAAACAACCCTAACTTTAAGTCCTGTTTCATTTGGAACATTATAAAGAGAAACAATATTCCCTCTGATTTTGGCTCCAAGCTGAACTGCTATATCTAAAGGAGTTATTCCATAAAAAGAAGCAAGTTTATCATCTATCTTTAAATCATAAGTAATCTTGTCATAATCCCATGTTCTTGATACAGATTTTAAGCCTTTAACTTCGTAAACTTTTTCTTTTATTTTTTCTGCAATTTTATCTAATACTCTTAAATCATCTCCACTTATCATTACATCAAGGTTCGCACGTATATTAGAGAGTGGAGTTGCACCATAATCAAATATATCAACGTATTTCAAATCAGGAATTTCCCAGATTTTTTTAGAGAGTTCTCTTTCAATAGACCATATATCCTCTTTTCTATGGAACCTGTCTATATAATGAACTGTGAGGGATATAGATTGGGGAGATTTACCTTTTCCCATAGTTAAAACATCCGGCTCAGAACCAACAGCAATAGAAAACATTTCTACTCTTTTATCATTTTTGAGAATGTCAGAAATCTTTTTTACAATTTCTTCTACCTGATAAATGGATAAATTACTGTCAGCAACTATATTACCCTTTACTATTCCAGTATCCATTGGAGGCATTATTTCTTTTCCAACTGGTGGTATAATCAATCTCAAACTGATAACAAACATAGCGATGATAAACACAAAATAAGGCACAGCTATAAACTTTTTTCTGAAAACCAGAGCTACCGCCGATACATAAAAGTTTTTTAAAGGTTTTAAGAAAAATTCAGAAATCTTATAAGTGATTAACTCTATTTTATTTTTAGAGTTGTCCTTTTTTAGCAAATATGGAGAAACAAGAGGAATAAATGTAATTGAAACTAAATATGAAACGATAACTGCAATTAAAAGTGTTCCTGCAAGTGGTCTAAATATATGCTGAGGATAATCACCAACAAAGAGCAAAGGTATCAAAACAACAGAAGTTGCTATTGTTCCTGCTAAAACTGCAAAAACAACTTCCCTTGTTCCATTGATAACGGCTTCTTTTACAGGTTCTTTTAGTTCATAAAGATGTCTTTCTATATTTTCAAGAACAACAACTGCGTCATCTATAAGCATTCCAAGTGCAAGAATAATTCCAGTGAGCGTAACAATATTGAACTCCATTCCAATAAGCCACATAATTGCTATAGTAATCCCATAAACAAACGGGATAGAAAGACCCGCTATTATCATCTGTCTGATGTTTGCGAGGAAGAAGAATATAACAACGGAAATCATTATAATTGCGTCTCTTAAAGCTTCAAACATATTCAGATTACTTAACCTAATGATTTTTTCCTGACTGTCTGAGATTTCAAACTCAAGGTTCGGGAACTGTGCTTGAAGTTTTGGGATAGTGGATTTCACAGCGTCAATTGTTTTTAATGCATCACCTGTAATTGGTCTTTGAACTGCTAATGCTATAGCCGGTTTTCCGTTGCCGTAGTAAAGAGAATTGTTGTCATAATAGGCGTATTTTATCTTTGCAATATCTGAAAGTTTTATATCTTTCGTAATCTGTATATTTTTTAACTGGTCAAGTTTAAATGCTTTATTGTTTGATTTTAAAAGGAATTCACCTTCTTTATTTATAATAAATCCTATAGGAAAGTTTGCGTTTGTTTTTCTTATTTTTACAAGGACTAAAGGTAAAGAAAGATTGTATTCATTTAATTTATCTTTATCTATTTCTATAAAGACTTCTTTTTTATAACCACCAAAGACATCAACATTTGCAACAGATTTTAGTTTGAGTATTTCATCCTTTATCTGGTTCTCTGCTATCTGCCTTACATCTGCAAGGTCTAAAGATTTATCCTTCGGGTAAACTGAAAGCACAATGACTGGTGGAGTAGCGGAGGATATTTTGTAAATCTGTGGTTCTTCGGTATTCTTTGGAAGCTGAGCTTTTATTTTTGATAGTTCGTTTAAAACATCTGTTGCTGCTTCGCCTAAATCCTTGGTATATTCAAATTCTGCTGTAATTACAGAAACCTCATCTTTTGACGTTGAATAGACTCTTCTAACCTGGTCTATTGTGTAAAGTCTTCTTTCTATAGGTGCTGCAACGTTATCTGTCATATCCTGTGCAGATGCTCCGTGCTGTATAACTACAACCGCAATTTGAGGTCTATCAACATCTGGGAAAAGTTTTTGCTTTATATTGAAGAATCCAATTATTCCTAAAATTGTTAATGCAAAAATTACAGAAAGTATAAAGTGCGGTCTTTTTAATACAAAACTTACAAGGTCTTTATTCATTAATCATTTTCCTTTTTAAATGGATTTATTATTTTGAGTTTGTTCTCAACTACAAGTCCATGGTGCATATCTTCCGAATATAGAACAGAGCATTCATTTTCTAATGCTGATGAAACAATCAG
Organism: Hydrogenothermaceae bacterium; assembly: GCA_027030405.1. Taxonomy (GTDB): domain Bacteria; phylum Aquificota; class Aquificia; order Aquificales; family Hydrogenothermaceae; genus JALSSE01. The sequence continues at coordinate 10,609 of JALVEZ010000147.1, forward strand.
ACTGTCATAATAGGAGAAATTGTATTTTTGAATAAGGTCAAATGCTTTTTCAATTGTGGAATAGTAGATTAGAGATACTTCATAATTTTTTATCATTCGTTTTACAATAGTATTTAAATCTTTAATATCAATTTTGAACTTCCTTAACATTACAAAACTGAATTCATTTACAACCTGTGTAGAAATTACAATATTTTCTGCGTATTCAAAAAGGATATCCCGTGCTTTGTTTCTCTTATCTAAATCTTTTGAAGTATAAGCATACACCCAAAGATTAGTATCAATGAATATTTTATCTTTCATGGAGTTCATCCCTGTTAAATTTATAATTTGTTGTGTCTATCTGAATTTTATCCATTAAAAACTCTTTCACAAATTCTTCCTTAGAAGCCCATTTTTTTTGACCTTTCTCTTCAACCTCAATACTTTCACCGAATTTTTCTTTTAAAAGTTTTAGAACCTCTTTTTCTATCTTTTCATCTTTTATTTTTATGATTAGTTCTTTCATCTTAATACCTCCGAAAAAGCATTTAACTAAAATCTATTTCTCTATAAGGATTTTTCCTTTTTTACCCATAGCCAAAAGTCTAAGTTTATTTTCCATTGCAACTGCTACAGGTGTTCCTTCCTGAATGTTTCCTTTTACTACTGCCTTTTTCTCATCGGAGGCTAAAACTTTTACGGGAATTTTTATAAACTTCCCCTCTTTATTTGTAAGAACAAAGGTTCCGTTTGTAAGTTGTAAAACTGCAAGTTTTGGAACAGTTAAGCCCTCCACTTTTTTAGTGATTAGAACAACATTTACAAAAGAGTTAGCAGGTGTGTTTGATGGAAGTTTATTTATATAGATTTCTGCCACTGCAAGAGAGTTTTTATCTGCTGATGGATAAATCTTGTCTATTCTTAATCTTTTTATTATCCCATGGAAATCAACTGTAGCAAGTGTTCCTACTTTTATCAATCCTAAATAACCTTTTGGAAAGCTAACTAAAATTTTATATTTTGAAGACTGAAGTTTTAAAATTGGTTTTCCGGGGAATGCTAAGTTCCCTTCTCTTAAGAGAACTTTTTCAACTATACCATCTACATTGCTGTAAATATCAAGGTATTTCAGGTCATCTTTTTTGATTTCGATTTGTTTGTCTATAGAAGCAATTTTGTTTTTTAGAGTTTCTATATTTGCTTTTATACTTTCTATTTTGGCTTTTGCCGTATCAAGCTGAGTTTTGGATTTTAAATACTGAATTTCAGAAATTGCTTTCCCTTCGAACAGCTTTTTATCTCTTTCAAAATTTGTTTTTATGAATTCATAATTTGCTTTTGCAGATTCAAGCTGGGCTTCAAGACTTTTTAATTGGTTTTGAAGAGCTTCTTTATTTATTTTGAGGTTCTGGATTGCAAGCTTGATAGGATTATCATCAAGTTTTGCGATTAACTGCCCTTTCTTAACTTTATCTCCTTCATTTACATAAACTTTTTCAATATTTCCAGCAAATTTTGTTGATACTATTACCTCATTTTTTGGAACAATTTTTCCTAAATATTTAGCTTTTTCTAAAACAACACCTTTTTTAACAATTGCACCTTTTACAACATAAACAGGTCTCTCAGGTGTTGGAAGATTCGCAAGCTCAGCCTTTCTCATTTTTAAAAGTCTTATTCCTCCAACCACAAGTAAAGCAACAATTATTAAACCTATTATGATTTTTAAAAATTTACCCATTTTTATCCCTCTTTTTTATTTAAAATCCTTTTTCTAAAACGTAGTCTAAATAGTAAATTGCCCTTTGTTTTTCATACAGAGCCTCATAATATTTGCTTTCTGCAATGTATTTCTGACTTTGGGCGTAAAGATAATCGTATAGACTGGACAAACCTTCTTCATACTTTAGTTTTTCAACTTTTTCCACTTCAGTTGCATAGTCTAACTGTTTTTTGGTAGCTTTGATTTTAAAATCTGCTGTCTTTATCTGGTTTAAAGCGTATGTCAGTTTTCTTTCTACATCTAATTTAACTTTTTGTTCTTCTAATAACGTTTTTTTGAAATTGAGCTGGGATTCTATTTTTCTGTTAGAGCGGCTTCCAAAATCAAAAATCGTGTATTTAGCAATTAATGAAACCTGCCAGAGTTCTTTATTCACACCGTTTCCAATATTTCTCTGATATTGACCGCTGAAGAACAAGTTAGGATAGTAATCAGATTTTGACTGTTCTAACTTTTTCTGTGAGATTTGTTTTTGAATCTCTACTTTTTTCACAGAATAGAGCTTTGGAAAGTAAACTTTCATAAGTTCTTCTTTAGAAACATTTCCTATATCTCTAAAAGGAACAGGTTCTACTTCAAAATCTTTATCTTCTGTATTCATTAATGTTCTTAGTGTTTCTTTTAGAGTATCTATTGCATTATTTATTGCTTCAATGTTGCTTTCCACCGTCTTTTTAGCGTATTCCACTTTTAAAAGGTCTACTTCAGGCTTTTTACCAAGTTCATAAAGCATTGAAATGTTATCGTAGAGCTGGTCAAGGGCTTTCTTGTAATGCTCCATTGCTTCTAACTGTTTTTTTAATGTAAGTATCTTAAGATAAATAGAGCGAATATTAAAAGCTATTTGATTTTTAGTAAGATTTACAGCGATTTCTGATAGCTTCTCACCTAACTTTGAAATCTCCACACTTTTTTCAATTTTAAAACCTGTAAACAATGGAACATCATATCTAATGCCGGGAATGGTTATATTTTTAGCACCGACAATCCCAGCTATTGCCATTGGGTCTAAAGGTGGAGATATAGGAGCAACCAGTCTTGGTATATTGTAGTGTGTGTAGTTTACAAAAGCATCAATTTTTCCGTATCTACTTGCCTTAATTTCTTTAGTTTTGTGGTGAGCTATCTGTTGTTGAACTAACCTCTGTTTGATTACAGGATTATTCTCTATTGCTGTTTTTACTGCATCTTCAATAGTAAGTCCATATGAAAATGAGGCAGTTAAACACAATCCTAATATTATTTTCTTCATTTTTCACCTTATTAAAGTTAGTGTTTAATTATTATATATTAAAATTTTTTTATGCGCCTACTTTTGAGATTGTTCAGCTAATACTTTAAATATAGGAGTCGCTGCACCAATAATTCCATTGTTTGCTGCATGTCTCACTATTTTTACAACATAAAGAAGTTCTTCTTTTGTGGTACCAAAATTTAGAGCAGCATTCAATGTAGCTTTTATACATTCTTCATCTTTCATTGCAAGTGACGCAGCTAAATAAATAAGATTAGCTGTTTTAGGATCAAAAGGTAAATTTTCATCACCGACACTTTGTTTAGAAGACATTGCTATTTGCTGTATGATATCAGGTGCTACGTCCTTTGCGTATTCCATAGCTTCTGGAATATTTTCTTTTCCACCTAACTTTTTTGCCATCATTTCTAAAATTTGTTCTGCTGTAGGCATTTGATTTGACATTTTAAAACCCCCAATAAAAATTAATTTATATTATAATAACACCATTCAAGAATAAATTTAAATATTTTTATACATTGACAAAATCCTTATTTCCCATTGAATTAACAGGCATTTTAGTATAAATTGTTAGTTTGAATAAAAAAATTTCTGAGGTTAATAAATGAAAAAATACTATATACGAACATTCGGCTGCCAGATGAATATTAATGATTCACAAAAAATGGGTGGAATCTTAAAAACATTAGGATATGAACCTGCCGAAAACTGGGAAGACGCAGATGTAATTCTTGTAAACACCTGTTCTGTTAGAGAAAAACCAGATCAAAAGGTTCTTTCTGCACTTGGAGATTTCAAAAAAATTAAAAAGAAAAATCCTGATGCAGTTATTGGCGTCTGTGGTTGTCTTGCCCAAAGGGCTGGATATGAAATTCTTCAAAAAGCACCTTTCATTGATATGGTTTTTGGAACAACAAATATTCACCATTTACCTAAACTTCTTGAAGAAGCTCAATCAGGTAATAAAGCCGTTGAAATAATAGAAGATATAGATGAAAATGAAACTGAACTGGATAAATACCCAGTGGTAAGGGAAAACAAGTACACTGCCTTTGTAACTATCATCAGAGGTTGTGATAAAAACTGTACTTACTGCATTGTTCCTACAACGAGAGGAAAGGAAAGAAGTAGAAGAATCGGTGAAATACTTCAAGAAGTCCAGTATTTAGTTGAAGATGGCGTTAAAGAAATTCATCTTATCGGTCAAAATGTTACTGCATATGGAAAAGATTTAGGAGATGTTAAGTTCTGGGAACTTCTTTACGCAATTAATGACATTGAAGGTGTAGAAAGAATTAGATTTACTACGGGACATCCAAGAGATTTATCAGAGGACGTAATAAAAGCAATGGCTGATTTGCCGAAAGTTTGTGAGGCTTTACATCTACCTATTCAAGCAGGTTCAGATAGAATTTTAGAAGCAATGGATAGAGGATACACCCAAAAAGAATATTTACAAAAAATTGAGTTATTAAGGAAATATATGCCTGATATTGCATTGTCCACAGATATTATTGTTGGATTCCCAGGCGAGACCTACGAAGATTATTTAGAAACTATCAAAGTTTTAAAAGAAGTAAAATACGATCAAGTTTTTGCGTTTAAATACTCTCCAAGACCTGGAACACCTGCTGAAAACCTACCTATGACAGAAGATCCAAAAACTCTAAGTAAGTGGTTGAATGATCTAATCTTAATGCAAAAAGACATAAGTTTTGAGAAAAACCTTGCGTACGAAGGAAAAGTTGTTGAAGTCCTTGTAGAAGAACAGAAAGAAGATGGAAGTTTAGTAGGCAGAACAAGAACAAATAAGCTTGTTCATTTAGAAGGAAGGAATAATTTATTAGGAGAGTTAGTTAACGTCAAAATTACAAAAGCAAATAGGTTTAGTTTAGAAGGAAAAACTTTAAAAGATATAAATTTAACTGTTATTTAAGAGGAGGATAGTAAATGATTAATATGTACGTTCAGGGCATTACTCTGGATCCAGTCACAAACATGCCGATAGTAGTTTTAAAGGGTGATGACTCGGATGATGTTTTACCAATTTGGATAGGAGTTTTTGAAGCGAATGCAATTGCAATGCAACTTGAAGGTGTTACAAGACCAAGACCTATGACACATGATTTGATAAATTCAATTATTAATTCTTTAGGTGCTAAAGTTGATCACATTTATATTCACAGTTTAGAAGATAATACATTTTTTGCTGAAATTGTATTCAACAAGAATGGAGAAACTATAAAAATCGATTCGAGACCAAGCGATGCTATTAATGTTGCATTAAGATCAAATGCTCCAATCTTTGTAGCTGAAGAAGTTTTAGAAAAAGCAAGTCTCAATCATATGTCAGATAAATCCGATGAAGAAATACAGGAATGGTTAGAATCTATAAAACCAGAAGATTTTGAAGGATAAGTTATCAAGGTTTTATACCTTGATAACTACTGAACCCCAGGTTAGTCCACCACCAAAGGCAGTTAAAAGTATATTATCACCTCTTCCAAATCTTCCTTCTTGAAGGGCTTCATACATCGCTATCGGAATAGTTGCTGCACTTGTATTTCCATATCTGTGAATATTTGCAAACACCTTTTCCTCTGGAATGTTTAATTTTTCTGCGAGAGCATTTATTATTCTTATGTTTGCTTGATGAGGTATAACAAGTTTTATATCGTCTAAAGTTAAATTTGCTTCTTCCAAAGCTTTTACAGAGGCTTCAGCCATATTTTTTATAGCAAGTTTAAATGTTTCTCTTCCTCTCATTTTAATTTTTTCACCAACTGGACAGTATAAAGAACCCCAATGAGAGCCATCAGAACGCATAACTGCAGATAAGATACCTTTATCTGTATTTGTTCTTGAAATTACTACTGCTCCTGCTCCATCTCCAAATAAAACAGCAGTTGTTCTATCATTCCAATCGACTATTTTGGAAAAAACCTCTGTTCCCACTACTAAAACATTATTAGCCTGACCAGAAGCAATAAACGTTTTTGCTAAAGTTAATCCATATATAAAACCACTGCAGGCAGCAGATATATCAAACGCCATAGGTTTATTGCATTTTAATTTATCTGATAAGAAACAGGCAGTAGAAGGAAATATCATATCTGGAGTAGATGTTGCAACAATTACCACATCAATATCTTTTGGACTAATTCCAGCTTTTTCGATAGCTTCTTTTGATGCTTCATAGCCTAAATCACTTGCCTTTTCCCATTCTTCGGCAATTCTTCTTTCTTTTATACCTGTTCTTGTCGTGATCCATTCATCTGATGTATCTAAAAATTTTTCTAAATCATGATTTGTTAAGATTCTTGGGGGAACATACATTCCGATCCCAGTTATTTCGCAAGCCATAATAATCTCCTACGGATTATTCTCCATTTTCTTTTATTTTATTTAACTCTTCAGGCAAAAGCTGATTAATGTTCTTTTGGAGCTTTTCATTAAAATTAGTTTCTACAAAATCTAATGCAACTTTTAATGAATTCTTTATAGCTTTTGCATCAGCTCTACCGTGGGTTATAATACAGGCTCCTTTTGTCCCAAGTAAAGGAGCACCACCATATTCTGCATAATCGGCTTTCTTTTTAAATCTCTTTAATGCAGGCATCATCAGCATCGCACCTAACATTGTAAGGAAGCTTTTCTTAACTTCCTCTTTAATCATATCTAAAATAACCATTCCGAGACTTTCACTTGTTTTTAAAACAACATTACCAACAAACCCATCACAGACAATAACGTCAAACTCGCCTGTAAAAATGTCTCTACCTTCTGCATTTCCTACAAAATTTAGTTTTGTCATTTTTAAGAGAGGATAGGTGTCTTTAACGAGTTCGTTTCCTTTTCCTTCTTCCTCTCCGATACTAAGAATCCCCACTTTTGGATTATCTGTAAATTTCAGTATCTCTTTAGCATATGTATGCCCCATTACGGCAAAATAAACTAAATGTCTAGGACGACAATCAACATTAGCACCTACATCAATAAGTATAGTCGGTTTTCCTGCTTTTGTTGGAAAAGCTACAGCAATCCCAGGTCTTTCTATTCCAGGTGCAGCACCTACAATAAATTTTGAAACTGCCATAGCTGCTCCTGTATTCCCTGCAGAAACAAAAGCTTGAGCCTTTCCTTCTCTTACAAGTTTAGCTGCCACATACATAGAAGAGTTTTTCTTTCATCTAATAACATTTGATGGTGGTTCATCCATACTTACAACATCTTCGGCATGAACTATTTCGATGGGAAGGTCTGTTGCACCTAATTTTTCTAACTCTTTTTCTAAAATGTCTTGAGGGCCTACTAAATAAATACCTACATCTTGTCGATTACAACTTTTTAAAAAGAGTATAGCACCTTTAATATTATTGAGAGGAGCATTATCTCCTCCCATTGCATCTAATGCTATGTACAATTAGATAACCTCAATAACCTCTTTATCTTTATAATATCCACAGTGTGGACAAACTTTGTGTGGAGGTTTAGGTTGACTACACTCTGGACATAAAGAGAGTGCAGGAGATTTTAATTTTCTCATCCATTGAGCTTTTCTCATACTTGTTTTAGCTTTAGATTTTTTTCTCTTAGGAACTGCCATTTATTAATCCTCCTTTATTAACTCAATTTGAAAAAACAAACTATAATTATATCAGAAACTTAAGCCTAAGTATAGAGGTTAATTTAGATTCTCAGGAGGAACACCCTTAGCTTGCTCATCCTCTTGAACTGCCTGTTTTATAATGTCCTCAAGTATGTTAGCTAACAACTCACCTCTGCTGTAAATAGTATGCTCTTTAAATGTCTTTTCCTTACCTGCAAGTGCTATCTGTTCCCTCTCCTGAGGATTATCTTCAAGATAGTAAGCTAACTTTCCTTCTATCTCTACAGTATCCATAGGATGATAAGTTACGATCTCCTGGTCAGGAATATAGAATGTTTTAGATGCCAATCTTTCTTCTACCATTGTCATACATGTACTTCCTGCACTATCAAAAACTGTAAAACCTAGTCCAGAAGGAATGAAAGGTGGTTGACTGAGAAGTGAAACTTTTGATTTTGATAAAAATGTAACAATATCTTTTTCTGTAACTATTTCATCATAAACTGCAACATTATCTTTTAACTCTCCGTTTACAGGGCCTAATATGTTTACCTGAAATTCATCAATAGAATCTAAAATAAACCATCTTCTCAAGTTCATTGCATAAGCACCTGCTTCAATAAGGAGCGAAATATACTCATCTTCATGCTCTTTTTGGAACTGTGCCATTGCTTGCTGGAAAGTAGGATTAAACTGTGAAATCAGATATGTAGCTGCGTATCTGATAGGCATGTCGGGATTTCTGAATAAAAGTTTTCCAAGTTCTATAGCAAAAGCATAAAGATTTTCATCTAATCTTTCTTTAAATGCTTCTTCTATAATGACAGGATCTGTAACAGGCCCTACAAAGGCTATATCAAAATCTTTTTGTTGAGGTGGAGGAAAAATTGAAGGATTTATTCCTGGTGCTAAAAATGCAACATTTTTTCCCATAGCTGCTAGCCATTGACCGTGGTCTATATCAATATTTAAAAATAATATCTGGTTCGAAGGTAAAACAGGCTTTAATTTCATATAATGAACCATAGGATCATCTGTAAACCATGTAACATGAATATTACCTAATATATCTGCCAGTATTTTTTTCTGACCGTCCTTTTCTGCAAAAATAACCCCATCTAAATTCAAATCAAAAGTAAAAAGTGGTTTTTCTTCTACTATTTGGTTGGCAATATCAGAAATATTTTCCTGGGTAGGTTCCACAACTTTTACTTCAAAATTTCTTGCTGATATGGATTTTGTTAATCCATCAATAATATTTTCACCAAAACCTCTGGGATCTGGTGTTTTTATAAAAATTATTTTCGGTTTCATTTTGCTGGTCATTTCTTCCATTTTATGTTTCTCCTTTATTCATTAATTATATCTATCTGTGTTCCGTTTCTATCTATATCTAAAATTTTATACTGGCTTGATATCCCAACTTCTGAAAATGCAGACTGCATAGATTTACCAATTTCTTCAAAATTTTTATTGGCAATAGCCAGTATTGTACTTCCTGCTCCACTTAATGAAGCTCCTAATGCTCCAGAAGAAATTGCATTTTGTATTACTTTATCAAAATTAGGAATTAATTTTTTCCTGTATGGCTGATGTAATTTATCTTCCATAGCAACTCTTAAAAGATCGTATCTTCTATTTTCAAGTGCAGAAATAAACAGTGCAATTCTTTGAACATTAAAAATAGCATCTTTTAAAGAAACTGACTCAGGGAGAACCTTTCTTGCATCTTCAGTTGATAGTTCAAAATCTGGTATTACAACAACTGCTTTTAGATCTTCTGGAAAATTTATCACATTATAAAATGTCTGATCTTTTTCCATTAAAGCTGTTATAAAACCACCTTTCCATGCAGGCAAAAGGTTGTCAGGATGAGGTTCAAATTTATAGGCTATTGCAAAAAAATCTTTATCTGTTAATTCTTTTTGATTAACAAAAAATCCAGCTACAATACCTGCTACAATAGCAGTTGCACTGCTTCCTAATCCTCTGGCAACAGGAACGTTATTTATCTGTTTTACCTTAACTCCATGAAATTCATTTCCAAGGTATTTACAGGTTTCTTTTAAAACCTGAATAAATAGGTTTTTATCAGGATTTTCTAAAAAATCATTTTTAGGATATGTTTCAATTTCTACCGTATCACTTTCTTCAATAAGAAAATCATTGTAAAGCTGGAGTGCAAGCCCTAAAGTGTCAAAGCCTGCACCTAAATTTGCTGTAGTTGCAGGCACTCTTATTAATATTTTTTTCATAGCTGTATAAATTCTTCTACGATTCTTTTTTCAACACAATCTTTATCTAAATTTCCGTTACTGTCTATACAATCTTCTAAATGTTTGTAAAGTTTTTCATCTAAGTTGTATTTTTTCAATATTCTTTTTATTTCATTTATAGATTCTTTAATTCTTTGTTCTTTTTCTTCCATTTTCATTCCTTTATCTAATTGGATAATCTATTTTTCCTTCCATTATGTCAACATACTCTTTTATTCCTTCTTTTAGATGGTATTTAGGTACAAATCCTAATTCTTCTTTAGCTTTTGTCATGTCTGCATGTGTGTATTCCTGATAAAAGTCGTAAGGACATTCAAAATATTCTGGCTCGTAGTTTGTACCGAGGGCTTCATTTAGATACTTAATGACATCATTAAATGAGTGAGGTTCTCCACTACCTACATTATAAACTGTTGTTTTCGGTGCATTCATTGCTAATATTGTCATTTCCACTGCATCTTTTACATAAACAAAATCTCTTTTTTGTTCACCGTACTCAAAGATTCTCGGTCTTTTTCCTTCTTTCATCTGTTTATAAAGCTGAAAAATCATACTTGCGAATTTTCCTTTGTGAGCTTCACCTGGGCCATAAACATTAAAGTATCTTACTCCTACTGCTTTTAAGCCTGTGTCTTTAGAAAAATCTTCAGCTATGTTATCCATAACATATTTAGAAAAAGCATAAACATTCTCAGGATGTTTTTCCCTATCCTCTTTTAGAGGTACGTGCTCTTTTACATTTCCATAAACAGACGCTGATGAGGCATAAACAACAGTTGCATTATTGTCATAAGCTATTTCAAGTATGTTTTTAAATCCATCAACATTTTTTCTCATCATCAGTTCCTGATCTGTTACAGTTGTGTCAGTTATTGAAGCTAAATGAAAAATCATATTTGGATTAAAATCCTCAACTTTGAAAAATAGTTCATCAGTTGACACATCACAGGCTAAAACTTCACCTTTGAATTTGATTAAATTTTTGAAATTAGCACTTGTAAAGTCATCTAAAACTAAAATTTTACTGTCTGGATACATACTTTGTAATTTTAGTGTTAAATTTGCTCCGATAAATCCTGCTCCACCTGTTACTAAAATGTTGTTTGCCATTAGCCTTCTCCTATGTTGTTTCTATATACATTAATTCTTGGCCGTATTCTACAGGCTGGCCATTTTCAACCAGTATTTTTACAATTTTTCCATTGACATCACTTTCTATTTCGTTCATTACTTTTAATGCTTCAATGATACAAACTACCTGTCCTTTTGAAACAACATCTCCTTCTTCCACAAATGGTGGTGCCCCAGGTGATGGCGAACGGTAAAATGTTCCAACAAGTGGTGATTTTAAAACGTGATATTTTTGAGTTGTTTCCACTTCAGTTTTTACTGATTCTGGTTTAATTTCTTCTTTGATCTCAACTATTGGTGCAGGAACAGATGTTCCGCCTGAAACAACTTCTTTTGGCCCTAAATACTGTTTTATTCTGATTCTTTCTGTTTCCGTTTCTAATTCTATTTCTTCTATTTTTGTATCTTTTATTTTTTCAATTATTTCATCTAACCTGGACATTAAATTATTTTTTTCCATAGTTAGCTCCTTGTTTAGTTTACTCTTTCTATATACTCGCCAGTTCTTGTATCAACCTTTATTTTATCTCCTACATTTATAAATAAAGGTACGTTTATCACTGCTCCAGTTTCAATAGTTGCAGGTTTAGTTGCATTTGTTGCTGTATCACCTTTTACTCCTGGCTCTGTTTCTACTACTTCATAAATCTCGTTTTTAGGAAGCTCAATTCCTATTGGATTTCCTCTATCTAAGAATACTACAACTTCCATTCCTTCTTTTAAAAACTTGGCATCATCTCCGATTACTTCTTTTGGAATTCCAACTGTTTCATAAGTTTGTGTATCCATGAAATAATAATAATTTCCATCAGAGTATGAATATGTCATAAATCTTTGTTCAAAATCTGCAAGCTCAATTTTTTCTGATGATTTAAATGTGATCTCTGTAACGTTTCCTGTTTTCATATTTCTTGCTTTTATACGAACAAATGCCTGCCCTTTCCCAGGCTTAACATGTTCATAACTTAAAACTCTATAAGGTTGATTGTCAACTAAAATAAATTGATCTTTTGAGATTCTATTGATGTCTATTTTTGTTCCCATTGATTCCTCCAGTTATAAATTTTATAAAGATAATTTTATCATAATTTATATTCCTCTTATTTTTCAAACTTATTAAATTTTTACTGTTTTTAAAATCTGCTCAAAATAAATTTTTGCTTCTTCTGGAGATCCTTCTTTTAATATTTTTCCATTTCTCATTATTATTATTCGGGAAGCTATATCAAATGCTTCTTCTCTATTGTGGGTGACATATAAAAGCGTAAAGCCTATTTCCTTTTGAAGTTTGAGAATTTCTCTTCTCAGTCTTATATTTAGTTCAAAATCCAGACTTGATAAAGGCTCATCCATCAATAATATTTTCGGATGTAAAACCAGAGCCCTTGCAAGTGCTACTCTCTGTTGCTGTCCTCCCGAAAGCTTTGAAGGCTTTTTGTTTTCAAATTCTTCAATCTGAGTTAATTTTAAAATCTGTTTGATTCTTTTTTCCCTTTCTTCTTTTTTTATCCCTCTGGCTTTTAGTCCAAACTCTAAATTTTGCCTGACAGTCATATGTGGCCACAATGCTAAATCCTGAAAAACCATTCCTATATTTCTTTCTTCTGGCTCTTTCAAAATCTTTCCATCAATTGATACAACTTCATTATCTATCAGAATTTTTCCTCTATCTGGTGGAACAAACCCTGCAAGAAGTCTTAAAACTGTTGTCTTTCCACATCCAGAATGCCCTAAAATAACAACTCTTTCACCCTTTTCTACTTTTAAATTAAAATCTAAAACTGCACCTTTTTTCTCATAAAACTTTGATACATTCTGAAATTGTATAATTGGCATTATATTTTTCCTTCTTATTGATAAACTTATAACAATCACATAAATTATATTATTAATAATGCAAGAGAGGGAATAAATGAAAGCACTGGAAATTAATTTAGATGAACAAATACTTAACAAATTAGAAACTCTAAGTCAAGAAAAAAATAAATCTAAAGAAGAAATCGTCCAAGAAATAATTGAAGAAGCTTTAGAGAGAATTTATTTAGAAAAAGCTCAAAAAATAATAAATGAAGAAAAAAATCTATTAAAAAAATTGGCTTAAATGTTTTCTTCAAAATTAGTTACGAAAATTCATAAAGAAATAATAAAAAATACAGGTGGAAGCTATGGTATAAGAAATAAAGAAGCACTTGAAGGTTCTTTAAAAATTCCATTCCAAACGTTTGACAATAAAGAGTTATATCCTTCTATAGAAGAAAAAGCAGCTAAACTTTTAGAATCAATTATTAAAAATCATCCTTTTGTAGATGGTAATAAAAGAACAGGTTATGTTTTGTTAAAAATATTTTTAGAAGAACATAATAGAGAAATTAAAGCTTCCGAAAAAGAAAAATATGAATTTATTATGGATATAGCAAAAGGGAAAATTTCTTATCAAAACATAGTTAAATGGATAAAAGAACATACAGAATAATTATTTAGAAAACCTTTCCAACAAAAACCAACCTAAGAAAAGAGGGAAAACCGTAGAAAGAATCATAATTACGCATAATGCAGAAATGAGCTCCGGTGAACCATTTGCCATAAGTGTAAAAATACGAATAGAAAAGGTATCGTGTCCTGGAGGATAAACCATCATTGTTATTCCAAAATCCCTGAGACAGAATATAAAACTTACAATCCAGCTAACAATTAAACCTTTTTTTATCAAAGGAATAACTATCCAAAAAACACGTCGAAACCATTTTGCCCCAACAATCTGACCTGCTTCTTCCATTGAAGGTGGAATTTGAGAAAGTGAAGCTACAGTAATTCTGTTCGAAATAGCAATATATTTTGCAAGATAGCCAATGATAATAATAAGAGGTGTGGTGTAAATAAACTCAGTTAAAGCATTGTTATAAAAACTGATTAAACCTATTCCAATCACAGAACTTGGAAGTGCAAATAAAAAGATTGTAAGAGAGTCAAGGGTCTTAGAAAAACGAAAAGAATTGTTATAAACAAAATATCCTACAAAAAATCCAATTACGGCAAGAAATGTTGCACCGATTGAAGCATAAATAAAACTTCTAAGAATACTGTCTCCTGATACTTCTATAGCCTGTTTATAAACGTCAAAAGATAAAGACTTAAAAAACAAAACTGAAAAGGGTAAAACCACCAAAAAAAAACAAAATAGTCCGACGAAAAGAAGTATTAACTTTTTATGAGGCAACTTTATAATCAAAAATTCATCATCAGATACTTTTAACTGATAAGTTTTTTCCCTTAAGAAAAATCTCTCAATAAGTAAAAATCCAAAAGCTACCAGCGTTAAAGGAACAGCTGAAGCAGTAGCAGAACCGAAATTATAAAAAGCAGAAAATTGAGTGAAACTTTCAACAGGAAAAACATTGTATCTTAAGAAAAGAGGAACGCCTAACTCACCAAAGCTCAGTATAAAAACAAGCATTGTAGCAAGGAAAATCCCTGAAAAAATCAGAGGAAGTGATATTTCTTTTAAAACAAGTTTCCATTTAGCCACAAGTCTGCCTGCTTCTTCAAGTCGTGGATTTACTGTTCTTAGATAAGCTATAGTTAGAATAATGACTACAGGCAGAAAAACAGAGAACAAAACAAGACTACTTCCACCAAGTCCAAAGAAAAAAGAAGATGAAACTTCCCCAATAGAAGAGCCAAATATTTTAGACAGAAAACCATTCTTTCCAAAAATGTGAAACCAAGAAATAGCAACTATGTAAGGTGGGATTAAAAGAGGAATTGAAAATAAAACGGCAAAAGTTCTTCTAAAAGGCAGGTTTGTTTTGCCAAAAAGAATCCCTAAAGGAACACCAATCACAGTGCAGAAAAATGCAACTAATGATGATAAAACAAAGCTGTTCTTCAGTAAAACCCAAGCTCTTCCTGAAGAAAAAATTTCCTGATAGTAGGAGAAGCTAAAACCATTTTCAGCCCAGAAACTTTTTATTACCATTAAGAAAACAGGCAAAATTCCTGTAAAAATCAAAATTAGGAATACAAGAACATATACAAGAAATTTTTCGTTTTTTAATACTTTCAAAGTTCAGAATACTCCTATCAAAAAATATCTAAAACTTAAGTTTCTTATACTCTATATTTTTTATATCATTGAGCTCGTAGCAAATTTTAGTACAATTCTAACTCTTTAATTTCTTCTTTTGATTTTTGGTAAAGTTTTCTCCTTTTTCCTTTTAAACTTTGAGTTAGTTCTTGGATTTTGTTTGTATTACATATTTTTAAAACCTCTAAGCCCTGTATTAAATCATTTTGTTTTTTTACAGATAAAAGTATAAAACCCAACTCCCTCCTAAAACATAATATCCTTTAAGATATTTATTCAACTGATTTATAATTTTTAAAATATCTTCAAGTTCTGTCATTAAAAATCCTTAATAATTTGTTTAATTCATTAATTTTTTCTTTTATTCGTTTTTTCTCTGCAATTAATCTTTTTCTTTCATTTATTTGTTTTTCAAGATTTTCATCAACTTTTCCTACGAAAATAGACTTTACTTTTTTACCTTCTCTTTTAGACTGATATAAATATCTATAGGTTTTACCTTCTTTTTTTATTTCTCTTATCCATCCAGAAGGTAAAGATTTTAGTCTATGTTCTATTGCTTTTAGTCTTCCTAAAAGCCTTTCTCTTTCCTCTATTAAGATGCTTTCTATTATTTTATTCTTCATTACACTACATAATATATATAAAACATAATGTAGTGTAAAGATTGTAAAATTACAGACTATTTTTATTTAAGAAATTAAAGGGATATCAGAAAAAAGTTTTAGATTAATACTCTACCCACCTTTTTAAAAATGGCTGGATTTCCTGTAGTTTTTTAGCAACTTCTTCATAATCTACATTCATTGTTTTTATATTTTCAAAACCTTTTAGTTCTTTTGGAACTTCTACACCTTTATGCAACGGAATTTGTGCACAGTCCATAAATGCAAGTTTTCTCTCTGTTTCAGGAGAAAGAAGATAATCTATAAGTTTTTTAGCATTTTCAGGATGTTTTGCTCCTTTTATAAGCATTACAGCATTTGGGAGGAATAAACAGCCTAATTGGTTCTCTTTCTGGTCAGGGAAAACCAATTCAACAGGTTCACCTCTTCTAAGCCTACTTATAACATCATCACTGTCAACAAGACTAAATGCAAACTCTCCAGAAGCTACAAGGTCAGCACTTTCACCGTTGCTTGTGGAAATTTTTATATCATTTTTTTTCATATCTTCCATAAACTTTTTTGCTTTTTCATCTCCCCAGACTGTAAACAATGCGGCAATGTGGACGGTAGTAGTTCCGAAAAGTGGATTGGCAATAACAGCTTTACCTTTCCATTTTGGATTTACGTAGTCAAGAATAGTATCCGGCTTGTCCTTTACACTTTTATTGACAACAAAAACCCTTGCCCTTGCAGAGAAACCAGTCCAGTATCCTTCAGGGTCTTTGAATTTTGCAGGAATATCTTTAGCATTTGGAGAAAAGTATGGTTGTAGTATTCCTTTTTGCTTTAAAACAGCGGCTCTAATCGGCTCGTTTGCCCAGTAAACATCTGCCTGAGGATTATCTTTTTCAGCAATGAGTCTATTCATCACCCCTGTACTTTTTGACTCTTCCGTATCAAAAACTGCTTTTACCTTTATTCCTGTCTCTTTCTCAAAATCTTTTAGTATCGGTTCAGAAAAAACCCTGTCTTCAGAAACATAGACTACTACTATA
>JALVEZ010000148.1 GCA_027030405.1 Hydrogenothermaceae bacterium
ATCTCTTCTTCTCTTTTGATAAGATTAGAAAGTTTTTCAACAACATCACTGATAAGTGCTTTACCTTTTTCTGCAATTTCAGCATCTTTTAACTGATCTTGAATTTCAGAAAGTTTTTCTAAAATTTCCTCTTTTTTATTTAATGCAACATATGTTCCAACAGCACCTAATACAGAACCTATCGCTACTAACAATGCTCCTTTTTTCATGATCTACTATTCCTCCTTTTATTTAATTAAACTTCTTAAATTCGAAAGTTTATCTTCTATTTTTTGCAATGTGGTTTTCTTTTCTTTTTCTGTTAATTTCTGTGCTTTTTCTATGAGCATGTTTATATTGTCTGTTATTTCTTCAAGCGTATCTTTTACTTTTTCATCAATTTCCATTTTTCTTATTGTTTTTTTCAGTTTCTTAATTTTCTTTTCGATCTCTTTCTGATTTTTAACTGTTGTGTATCCTGCTACTAGCCCTGCAAGTGCTCCAACCAAAAGTATAATCCCTTCTTTTTTCATTTTTTCTCTCTCCTTTTTCTTTTAAATATTCCGACTAAGCTTAATATTGAAGTGGTACTCTCAAGATTTTCAAGTATCTGGTTCAGTTTCGGGGACATTATTTTATAATCTATTTTTATTTCGATCAGAAGTTCTTTCAAAAGCTTGAGTATAACATAACCCATGAATGAGACTAAGAACATTCCAAAGGTTATGATTACCATACATACTGCAATTATTCCTAAAAAAAATGTATTCCAGTCCACAATAATCCCCTTTATTAACTTAATTCTTTATTTTGTTAAATCAACCTACAAATTCTGTTGTTATTTCAGGTGTTTTTAACATTGTATTACTTACAGTACATCCTCTCTTTCCTATAACCATAACTCTTTCTATCTGTTCAGGTGTAAGGTCAGAATCAAAAGAAACCTGTATGTTTATCTTATCATATCTATTTTCTTTCTCGTGTTTGTGTCCTATTACATCTATTTTCAGATTTTTTATTTCGTATCCTTTATGGTTTACATAAGCTTCTACTGTAAGCCCAAAACAGTATCCTATTGATACAAGCATTAAATCAACAGCTCTCATTCCTGTTGCCGATAAATTACATACATGATCTCCTACTTTTCCTATAAATTCTCCGTTTTCTAAGGTTACCTCTGCTACTTTAATACCGTCTGCCATTTTTTACCTCCGTAATAAATATTGATAAACATATTTTATATTATTTTGAAAAAATCAGACTCAGGAAAATTTATACAGATTTATAAAAGTAAGTTAATATTTATTAAGTATATTTTATTCAGATTTTTCACCTTAATAAAAATGAAAATCATTCGCAATTTTATATCAATTAGTATTGACTTCTTTCTATTTTGACACGATATTTAAGAGTAGAAGGTATAAAAATATATTTAAAGATCTTAAATATAAAAACATAAATGGATGTTTGGGATGAGAAAACACAAATTAGGGCTTGCAGGGAAAATAGCAAAGGCATTTATCAATTCTAAACTTACACCTATTCTTGCAGTAGCTGCAATTCTTTTGGGATTTTTTGCAGTTTTTACTACTCCACGGGAAGAAGAACCTCAGATAGTTGTTCCTATGATTGATATACTGGTACCGTTCCCAGGAGGACAGGCTAAAGAGATTAATCAGCTAGTTACAAAACCTCTAGAAAAGTTGATGTGGGAAATTCCTGGCGTGGAATATGTTTATTCATATGCCAGTGATGGTTTTGGGCTCACTACTGTAAGATTCTATGTGGATACCGATCCTGAGTATGCTCTTGTTAGGCTTTACAGCAAAGTTATGTCTGAATATCATCGGATGCCTCCAGGGGCATTAAATCCAATTATCAAAGAAAAATCTATTAATGATGTCCCTATTGTAGCAGTTACTCTATACAGCAAAAATTATAAATCTTATGAACTTAGAAAAATTGCAGAAGTAGTAGAAGATGAAATTAAAAAGATTACAAATGTTTCTGAAACATTTATATTAGGATCGGAGCCAAGTGAATATATTATATATTTTAATCCTGCAAAACTAAATGCTTACAAAATATTACTTCCTCAGTTAGTTGAATCAATAAGGCAGGCTAATATTTCCCTTGTAGCAGGTGAATTTGATAAAGCTAACTATAGATACAAGCTACGGGCTGGAAAATTTTTCAGGCATAAAAAAGATTTAGAAAATCTGATTGTAACAGTTTACAAAAACAAACCTATCTATCTAAAAGATGTGGCGAAAGTTGTTGAAGGTGAAGGTGAAATAGAGAATTATGTCCAGTTCGGTCACTCAGTTAAAGAAGGCGAACCTGACACAGGTCTTTATAATGCTGTTACTGTTGCAATTGCTAAGAAAAAAGGAACAAATGCAGTTGAAATTGCTGAGAAAATCGAATATCAACTTAAAAAATTAGAAAAAGATGTTATTCCAGAAGGTGTCAATCTTACTATCACTCGAAACTATGGAGAAACTTCTCAAGAAAAAGCGATAGAACTTATAGAACATCTGCTTATAGCAACATTTTCCGTAATCCTTCTTATTGCTGTTACTTTAGGATGGAGAGAAGCAGTTATTGTGGCAGTTACTGTTCCTGTTACACTTGCCATTGCCTTATTCTTAAGTGAGATGTACGGCTTTACTCTAAACAGGGTTACTCTTTTTGCTCTTATTTTTGCTATCGGTATTCTTGTGGATGATTCTATTGTAGTCATAGAAAATATTTACCGCTGGTTTGCAATGGGGAAATATTCTCCTGTTGATGCAGCAGTTAAAGCTACTGACGAAGTTGGAAATCCAACAATTCTTGCTACATTCACCGTTATTGTTGCTTTAATGCCTATGGCCTTTGTTACAGGAATGATGGGCCCTTATATGCGTCCTATTCCTATTAATGCTTCTGTTGCAATGTTTTTCTCAATGTTAGTGGCATTCATAATGATTCCTTATTTGGCTGTAAGAATTTTAAAACCTGAAGAGATGGGTAAAGAGCAAATAAAAGAAGCAGAACGTGCAGGAACTATTGCCACTTTACTTCAAAGAATTTATTTTCCTCTTTTTGAAAGCAGAAAAAAAAGATGGCTATTTTTAGGGGCAGTTGGATTTGTTCTTTTACTTTCTATAATGCTTTTAGTAAAAAGAGTGGTTTTAGTAAAAATGCTTCCTTATGACAATAAAAGTGAACTGTTTGTTGTTCTGGATATGCCTGAAGGGACAACTCTGGAAACAACTTATGATGTTACCAAGGAACTTGCACATTATATAAAGACTATTAATGAAGTGGAAAATTATGTTCTGTATGTAGGTGTTCCTGCACCATTTGATTTTAACGGTTTAGTCAGGCATTACTATCTCAGAGAAAATGAGAATCTGGCAATGATCAAAATAAATCTTGTTGGTAAACACGAAAGAAAACAACAATCCCACGCCATTGCAGAAAGAATAAGACCTGATATAACCAAAATAGCAAAATCTTACGGAGCAAAATATATAGCAGTCGTAGAACCACCTCCTGGGCCTCCTGTTTTATCTCCGATTGTGGCAGAAGTTTACGGGCCATCTTTAGATAAAAGGATTGAGATTGGCTATATAATTAAAAATATTTTTGAAAAAACTCCTGGAGTTGTAGATGTTGGAATATATGACAACCATCCACAAAGGGAATACCAGATAAGAATCAATAGTAGGATGGCAAAAAGGTACGGATTTACTGAAGATATGCTTGTGAAAATACTACGGTTGGCACTTGCAGAGGATTCAATCGGACTTGTTCATAAAAATGACAGTTTAAATCCTGTAAATATTGTTGTCAGATTAGATGAACGATTCAGAAACTCTGTAGAACATATTCTTTCTTTAAAGATCTTAACTCCAAGCGGAACACTTATTCCACTTAAAAGTCTTGTGTATGAAGATGAAAAAAATCAAGAAAAAGATATATATAGAAAGAACTTACAAGGTACTGTTTATGTTATAGCAAATATAGATGATACATATGGTTCTCCTATTTATCCTATGATTGATTTATGGGATGAGATAAAACATATTCCAACACCCGATGGCAAGGGAATAAAACATTTATTAACACATACACCAACTTTCGTTGACAGATATTATGTGAAATGGGACGGTGAATGGCAGGTTACTTATGAAACATTTAGAGATATGGGAATTGCTTTTGGTGTCGCCTTAATTGGTTTATATATACTGCTTGTTGGATGGTTTAAATCATTCAGTGCACCTTTTGTTCTTATGTCTCCAATTCCATTTACTCTGATAGGTATCATTTTCGGACACTGGATAATGGATTCATTCTTTACTGCCACATCAATGATCGGTTTTATAGCCCTTGCCGGTATTATTTTAAGGAACTCGATACTGGTGGTTGAATTTGCAGAAGAACGTCTTAAAGAAGGTTATCAGGTTGAACAGGCATTATTAGAAGCTGGAATTATAAGAACAAGACCTATTATTCTTACTGCTGGTGCTTTGATAGTTGGTGCATTTGTTATTATCTTTGATCCTATATTTAACGGACTTGCTATCTCACTAATATTTGGAACATTTGCATCTACTCTTTTATCTCTGGTTGTTGTTCCTTTACTTTATTACATGATGGAAAGAGACAGAGCATTGAATATGATGCCGGCTGTTCCTTTATCTGCAAGACCTAAAGAATACGAAGAGATAAAAGAAGAAGTTGAAGAAGAGATAAAAGAAAAATGGGAAGAAGAGATGAAAAAAATGGAACAAAAATGGGAAGAAGAAATTCAAAGACTGCGGGAGAAACTTAAAGGAGGTGGCAAAGATAAAAAAGATAAAGCTGATGAGGACTAAATATTTAGTCCCTTCTTGCCTTTCCCTTAGCCTTTCATACCTTCCTTTTTTAAAAAGGAAGGTATTTTTTTATTTAAATAAAGTTGAAAACTCTTTTTTTATTCGCTCAATTGCTATATCTATATAGTTTTTATCTATTTCTATACCTATTGCCTTACGACCTTCTCTATATGCTGATATCAGGGTTGTTCCACTTCCTAAAAATGGATCTAATACAATGTCGTCTTTATAAGAAAATAATTTTATACATCTTTTTGGTAGTTCCACTGGATAAGGTGCAGGATGTCCTATTTTCTTTTTACTTTCACCTGAGAAAGTCCAGACACCATTAGTCCATTCAATAAATTCATTTCTTTCTATTGTTGATTCTCCTTTTCTTAGTCTTTTCCACTGCTTTTTATACATAACAACAATCATTTCTACTGGAGCAATTACATAAGGAGCTGAAGCTGATAACCAACTTCCCCATGCAGTTCTCCTTGATATATTTTGTTCATTCCAAACTATTGTAGATTGATACTTAAAACCTACTCTTTTGGCTACTTCAACAAAATCTGCATATATAGATTTAAGTCCGTTCTTATTTTTATCTAATGGAATGTTTACGCAAATTCTACCATCATCAGCTAAAAGCTCATACGTTTTCATTAACCATTTTTCTGTCCATTTTAAATAGTCTTCATAAGTTAAACTGTCGTTATGTTGTCCATATTCAATAGACAGGTTATATGGAGGCGATGTTATGACTAAGTTGATGAACCCTTTATATTTTGACAAATCTATATTGATATAATCATTGTTGTATATCTCTAAATTATTTTCATAAAAAACCAAATTTTCTTTTTCTTTAAATAAGTCTTCATTATTATTCTCAGTATTTTTTAAAACTTCCTGTAAAAGCTCATTTAAAAGAAAATTCAAGCTTTTTTCTTCGACTTCAGACATATCTTTTAATCTTTCATATAGTTCCCATTTTAATCTAACTTTTAGTTCTTTTAATTGATTATCAGTTAAATATTTCAAATTTCTGTCCCCACTTTTTAGGTGCTTTTTTAAGAATAATAAAAATTTTAACATAAATTAATTATTGTAATATTTCGGAGCTTTATATTGGATGAAAAAGAGATAAGAACTAAACGACAAAGTGAAGTAAGCAAGGCAGGAAAAGAAAAAGAAAATGAGGTTATAAATTTATTACTTTCAGATTCTAAAATTAATGAAAAGTTCTTAGTTGGAACACCTTCTCAAGTTTTAGATAATATGGAACCTCTTTATATAAGATATGGGACAGAAAAAGCTCAAATAGACTCTGATATCTGTATTGTTTCAAAAAAAGATAATAAACTTGTTTGTGTTATTTCAGTTAAAAAATCCTTTAGAGAAAGAGGTGCACAAACTGCATATTGGGCAGTTAAAATAAAGCAGCAAAACAAAAATTATAAATATATCCTTGCCACTCCAGATGTTGATAAAGAGTTATTCAATGAGAAATTTCTTGATAAAAAACGTAAATGGAGAATTATTTTGCCTTATGAATGTGATGGTGTATTTATTTATAGTTATGAAAATAAAAAATATCATGAAGGCAATTTCTATGTAGGTGCAGATTATTTAATTGAGTATGTAAGGAAATTAGACACATGAATGGATATTTTATAACCTTTGAAGGAATAGAAGGTGCAGGAAAAAGTACACAGGCAAAACTCCTTGCCGAATATCTAGAAAAAGAGAATAAAAAAGTTAAACTTACCAGAGAACCTGGAGGAACAGAATTAGGAAAAGAAATCAGAAAAATTTTATTGACCCCTACAGAAGAAAAATTCCCACCTGTTGCAGAACTATTTCTTTATGAAGCAGATAGAAATATTCATATTCATAATGTTATAAAACCTTTTAAAGAAAAAGGATACTACGTTATTTCTGACCGATTTATAGATTCCACCCTTGCTTATCAAGGTTATGCCAGAGGTTTAGATATTGATTTGATAAAAGAATTAAACAGTATAGCAATAGAAAATATTCTTCCAGACATTACATTTCTAATAGATATACCTGTGGAAGAAGGATTAAGTAGGATAAAGAAAATAAGGAATATGGATAGAATAGAACAAGAAAATATAGATTTTCATAAAAGATTAAGAGAAGGATTTTTAAAAATTGCAGAAGACAATCCTGAGAGGGTAGTAGTTATAAATGGAACACAAAAGCCAGATCAAATTTTTAAACAGATCATAACTGTTTTAAAGCAAAAAAATTTGATTTAATTTGAAATCTATGTATTTTAGAGTAGTTATTAAAATTTATTCTAAGAGGTAGAATGAAAGTATTAGGGCACGAAGAGACAAAAGATACAATAAAAAAATTTCTTAATAAAAAATACAATTCTTACTCTTTTTTATTTGAAGGGAAAGATTGTATCGGTAAAAAACTTATAGCTTTATATACTGCAAGAGCTTTTTTATGTGAAAAAGGATATGATTTTGGATGTGGAAGTTGTAAAGATTGCAGACTCGTAAACAACCTGATTGATTCCATTTATGAAAAAAAAGAAGATGAAAATGTTCATCCGAATGTTAAGTTAGTAAGAGCAGAAGATGGGAAAAATATAAAAATTGACCAGATAAGAGAGATAATTTCATTTTTAAAACTGAAATCGGAAAAAGGAAAAGTTGTTATTATAGAAAAAGCAGAAAAAATGAATACAGAAGCGGCAAATGCCCTTTTAAAAACTCTGGAAGAACCACCAGATAACAGCATGATAATTTTAACTACTTCCAACCAGAATAACCTTTTACCAACCATCGTTTCAAGATGTAAAAAAATAAAATTCAAACCTCTTTCCAAAGAAACAGTTAAGGAAATTTTAGAACTTAAAGGGGTTGATGAGACTAAAGCTAAAAATTTTGCTTCCATATCAGATGGAAGTCTTTGTCTCCCAATGAGTATTTTAGAAAAGGAAAATCTTTATAAATATGGAAAAGACCTTACAAATCTATTATTTTTATTTATACAGGGAAAAGGTGTTCATCCTGAGGGAATTGTAAGTATAAGTGATATTTTAGATAAATTGGAAGTGGAAGATCTAATTTTGATAATGGATATTGTGGAAATGTTCAGTTATCGGAAAGCAATTAAAGGTGAAATGCCTGTAAGTAAATACGAAAAAATAGTTAATGAGTCAAAAAAATTTAAAGAAGCTATAAAAAAAGGTGTAAAAAAGAAACTGGCAGTTGAAGGTTTTTATTTTAATGTGACTAACTAAAGCTAATGTGAGGTAATAATTATGGTTGATATATCTACAAAAACTGCAAGGATAAGATTTTTAGATACAAATAGATTTGCCGATGTGTTTATTCCTGAAGATGTGGAAATTCATAAAAATGATTTCATTGTTGTTAAGACACAAAAAGGTGAAGAGCTGGTTTTGGTTGTTGGATTTTCTGTTCCAGATGAGCAGGATGCAGAAGAGATAGAGTTTATAAGAAAAGCAACAGAAGAAGACATAAAACTTTTTGATAAGTTGGAAGAAAAAGCTGAAAAAGGACTTGAAACCTGTAAAAAATTTGCTGAGAAAGAAGGTCTAAAGATGAATCTTCTTAAAGCGTATATCCCTTTATCTAAAAACAAAATCATATTTTATTACACAGCTGAAAACAGGGTTGATTTTAGAAATCTTGTGAAAGAACTAGCTAAAGCGTTAAAGATGAGAATCGAAATGAAGCAGGTCGGTGTAAGAGATGGTGTTAAAATGGCTGGTGCCATTGGAATCTGTGGAAACCAGTGCTGTTGCTCCGTATTTTTAGATAAATTTGAATCAGTTGGCATTGAAATGGTGGAAGAACAGAATTTGCCGCCAACTCCTTCCAAATTTACAGGAATTTGCGGAAGATTGATGTGCTGTCTTGCTTTTGAACAGGATAATTATACAATCAGGAAAAATTTACCTGAAATCGGGTCAGAACTTGAAATAAACGGACAGAAACTTACAGTAAAGGCGTATGATTTTATCCGTGAACAGATTATTTTTACCGACGAAGAAAATAAGATTGTAGCATATTCATTTGATTATTTAGACTCATTAAATTTATTAAAAGAAAAAGGATGCACTTCCTGTTCAGGTTGTGCAGTTAAATAAAGGAGAGAAGGTGACAGATACAGAAATTTTAGAAATTGGTAAAAAAGTAATTGAAGAAGAAAGAGAGGCTTTAAAAGGAACAGAAGAAGCCTTAGATAAAAATTTTGTGGAAGCAGTTAAACTTATTTGTAACATAAAAGGAAAGCTTGTAGTTACAGGAATGGGAAAGTCTGGACTTGTTGGACAAAAAATAGCTGCCACACTTGCCTCAACAGGAACACCATCTTTTTTCCTTCATCCTGCTGAAGCAATTCACGGTGATCTTGGGATGATATCTAAAGAAGATGCCGTTCTTGCCATTTCAAACAGTGGAAATACGCCGGAAATCGTTGCCATAATACCTACAATAAAGAGATGGGGAAATCCAATTATAGCGATAACAAATAACAAAGAATCAAAATTGGCAAAAGAAAGCGATATACATCTATTTTTAAATGTAAAAAGGGAAGCATGTAGACTGAATCTCGCTCCAACATCATCAACTACAGCAACACTTGCATTAGGAGATGCACTTGCAGTAGCACTCTTAGAGATGAGGGGCTTTACATCTGAAGATTTTGCACAGTTCCATCCAGGTGGAAGTCTTGGCAAAAAGTTGATGAGAGTTTCAGAGCTTATGCATAAAGGAGATGAACTTCCTATCGTTCATCCTGATACACCGTTGAAAGAAGCAGTTTTAGTTATGTCAGAGAAAGGATTCGGAGCTGCCCTTGTTGTTGATAACGAAGGAAAGTTGGTAGGTATTCTTACAGATGGAGATATTAGAAGGTTTATACAGTCTGGTGGAAGTATCGATAAATGCTTGACACAAAAACCAATGACAAAAAATCCAAAAACCATAACAAAAGATAGACTTGTTGTAGAAGCATTACAAATAATGGAAA
>JALVEZ010000149.1 GCA_027030405.1 Hydrogenothermaceae bacterium
TAGTATATCAAAAATGAACTCATCTTGTTTTTAAAATTATAAATAATCTGGTTTTTGGACTTTTTTTCTTTTTTTAGGAATAATGAATTTACTTATGGCTGGAGCAAGTTGTGCTGTGATGATTCCAATAAATGCCATAATAAGAACATAAATTCCTACAAGTGGCATTATATCAGGTGTGGCAAAGCGTGCCATAACAATTGAGAACTCACCTCTGTTTATAATACTCAACCCAATAGATATTGAAAGTCTTTTTGAAAAACCGTTCAGCAAACCACCTAAAAAGCCCGTTAAAAACTTACCAATAATAGATAAAATAACAATTAAAATAAGTGCGAAAATGTATTCTGGTTTGATCGATGAACTAAATGTGATTGAAGCACCGAAAAACATAAAAAATATAGCAACAGCCAAATCTTTAATAGAGAATAATGCCTTTTCTATAGCCTCTTCTTTTCCAGCTTCTGCCAGTAAAACACCTACTAAAAATGCCCCTAAAGCTTCCGAAAGACCTATGTACTGGGTAAAACCAGCGGCAAGAACAACTATACCAAAACCAAAAAGTATAAAGATATCATCTTCAATAAATGAATCTATAAATCTGCTGAACTTGTCTTTTAAGAACAGGCTAATAATCCATACACCAATAAAAACTGCAAAGATCTTTAAAAAGATAGCAAGAATCTGAACTGCAGACAATGAACCACCGTTAGAAAATGCAGATAAAATAGCGAGAAGAACAGGTGCTACAATATCTTCAAATACCATTAGTCCTAAAATAAGTTCTGTTTCTGGATTTGCTATTCTATGATTGTCAATAATTATTTTCGTTGTGATTGCAGATGAAGAAGCATAAGCAACACCACCTGCAAGCAAAGATATAAAGAAATTAAATCCGAAAATAAAATAGGCAATTAAAAATATCAAAAAAAAGTTAAAAAACAGGTCTAATAACCCAACACTCCATATCTTTTTACCAGTTTCCAAAGCCCTTTGGAAATTAAATTCAAGCCCAAGATAGAAAAAAAGTAGAACAATTCCCAGTTCAGAAAATTTTTCAATAATATCTGCTTCGTGAATAATGCTTCCAAATGCAAGTCCTGAAAGTATAAAAAGTAAGATATTTGGAATTCTTAGTAATTTTGCTAAATATCCTGAAACAAAAAGAACTAAAGTGGCTACACCAAATAATAATAAAAATGAAACTTCATGCATAAACTTTGAACTCCTTCACAAACCTTTCTATCTGATCCCTCGTTCCTGCAACGACAATCACATCACCTGCATATATAACTTCATCAGGAACAGGATTCACAATAGATTCGTCTCCTCTGATAATAGATATAACATTTACACCTGTTTTCGTTCTTATTTGAGCTTCTTTAATAGATTTATTCACTAAAGGACTATCCTCTGGAACTTTAAACCACTCTATAGCAAGGTTGTGTAGGAAAACTTCCTTTTTTTCTTCCTGCTCTGGTTTAAAATATGCACCCATCAGAACAGAACCAAGCTGATTAGCCTCTTCCTCATTTAACACAATGTCGCAGATAGGTTCTTCATAATCATCTTTTTCAAAATAAAAAATTTCCCTTTTCCCTGTAAGATGGATAACTACTGCTACTTTGTCCCCAGTTGATGTAATGATAGAAAACTTCTTTCCTATCCCTGGTAAATCTACTTCTTTAAATTCCATATCATTCCACCTCAAATATTGTTTTTAAAATAAAATACGCTGATTCTTCTTTATCCATAACAGGTATTTCTATTCTTTTATCTTCTTTAAAAATTATTATTCCAGAATGTTTATCCTTACTAAAAACATCTACCTTATTCGCCACGATAATATCAAGATTTTTTCTTTTCAGTTTATCAACTGCATTTTCAATTATATTTTCACTTTCTGCTGCAAATCCTATTAAAATCTGTTCAGGCTTTTTATTTCCACCTAAATATTTCAAGATGTCAGGGTTCGGCTCTAACTCCACAACTGGATTTTCTTTTGATTTTTTTAATTTTTCTGAGCTGTAAGTTTTTGGTTTAAAGTCTGCCACTGCTGCGTTCATTATTATTATGTCGCTGTTTTTTGAATATTTTTTAACTTCCTGAAACATTTCATCTGCAGAAACAACATTTATAAGATTTACACCGTAAGGTTTTTCAAGACATGTAGGTGCGGAAATAAGAGTCACATCTCCACCGAGTGCATAAGCAATTTTGGCAAGTGCATACCCCATCTGACCTGAAGAAGCATTTGAAATATATCTGATAGGATCAAAAAACTCCCTTGTTCCTCCTGCTGTTATAAGAACTTTTTTCCCTTTCAAAGGTTTTTCCAACAAAGAATAAAGAACAACAGATTCTATCTGGTGGATCTCTGCTAATTTTCCGGGACCTTCTTCACCGCAGGCAAGCTGTCCATCACAGGGATCAACAAATAGATGACCTCTACTTTTTAAAACTTCTATATTTTCCTGAGTAGCCTGATTTTCAAGCATTTTTGTATTCATCGCAGGAGCTATAACAATAGGCTTTTCATAAGCAAGGGCAACAGTTGTTAAAAAGTTATCTGTAATGCCCATTCTAATTTTTGCCATACTGTTTGCAGAAGCAGGTGCAATGAC
>JALVEZ010000150.1 GCA_027030405.1 Hydrogenothermaceae bacterium
TTTTGCCTGTTTTCCGAGTAAAAGATGAATTGCGTAAATCTGTTCGTTAACCCATGTTCCTCTGTTATGCTGGTTGAATCCCATTGTCCAGAAACTTACAATTTTTCTGTTTTTATCTTTGTATAATTGTGCTAATGTTTTTAACTTTTCTTTAAATTCATCTAATGATTCGTCAGGGTCACCTTTTGCCAGTTCAGCAACGAAATCTAATGTGTAAGGTTCTACACCTTTTTTGAAATCTTCAAATGTTATAAGCCAATGCTTTCCAGCTGCTTTAGCATGTTTCATTTCTAGTTTTTGTCCTGGTTTTAAACCAAGATAAGACATTGCTTTAGCTTCATCTTTTGTGATTATTCTGTATTTTTGTTTAGTTATAGTTTCCAACTCTTTTTCACTGTATCCTAACTTTTTAGCAGCTTCTGGTGTTCTCATTCCGTATCCAATATCTACAAACCCTGTTGCGAACACGCAATATTTATTAACAAAATCCCAATCTATTGCATTGTCATTTATGATCTCTCTGATTATGTAATTTTGGATAGCAAGGTCTGTTTGAGGTTTAAAAATAATTTCCATATCTGCAAGATCTGAACATCTGTTTCTGAATGTTGAGAGGTTTACGACTTTAACATTTTCTGGATCACTTAACTTTCTATTTGCCACCCTTGACCAAAGAATTGGATGACATTCTGCCATGTTAGCTCCCCATGTGATAACTGTATCTGTAAGCTCAATATCATCATAACAGCCAGCTGGTTCATCAATTCCAAATGTCTGTATGAAACCTGCCACCGCACTTGCCATACAATGTCTTGCGTTTGGGTCAATATTGTTACTTCTAAATCCTGCTTTCATAAGTTTTGCAGCAGCATATCCCTCTTGGATAGTATATTGACCAGAACCAAATATAGCTACACCTGTTGGCCCGAGTTCGTTATATGCTTTTTTGAACTGCTCTGCCATAACTTCAAAAGCTTTTTGCCATGAGACAGGTTTGAATTTTCC
Source organism: Hydrogenothermaceae bacterium (assembly GCA_027030405.1). Lineage (GTDB taxonomy): Bacteria > Aquificota > Aquificia > Aquificales > Hydrogenothermaceae > JALSSE01. The sequence continues at coordinate 1,006 of JALVEZ010000150.1, forward strand.
TTTCTTGTCAAACTCTCCCTTTTCGTTAACCCTGAGTAAAGGTGTTTTTAACCTGTCAGAACCATACATGATCTTTGCATTGAAATAACCTTTGATACAGTTAAGTCCACGGTTCACAGGTGCTTCTGGATCACCTTTCACAGCAACCAACCTGTCATCTTTTGAAGCCACCATAATTCCACATCCAACTCCACAAAAACGACAAACTGCCTTATCCCATTTCCACCCTTTTTCAGCTTCCTGAAGGGCTGCAAGAGCTTCTTTAGGAACTTCTACACCAGCAGCTACTGCAGCAGAAACAGCCGCTGCTGTCTTTAGAAAATCCCTCCTTGAAATTTCTAATGAGCTACCCATCCTATTCTCCTTTTGCCTGTTTAAAAAAACAGGGCTAAAGTACTTATATTCCGCCCTTTTAGCAGGCGGTATTTTGCTATCTAACCACAAAAACATAATTGTTTATATTGATGATTTTAATCATATTTTGACTAAAGTTTTTATTAAATTTACCGAAAAGAAATGTTTTTTCATTGATTTAAATCAATGAAAATATATTTTCTATATTTATTAATATTTATATAGTTTAGCTTCTTCTCTGAAAGGCTTGAATTTAGGATAATTTAGTCTTAATATTAAGAGAGAGTGGGTATGTTTAAAACAATAAAAAAAACTAAAATGGAGTTGGAGTTGAATAAGGATATTTCGGAGATCATAAAAAATCTCTTCCTTTTTAAGAATCTCCCTGAAAATCAAATAAAAGAGCTAAGAAAAATCTCTCATATAGAAAAGTTCAAGCCTGGTGAAACTCTTTTTATGGAAGGAGATGAACCTTCCTATCTCAATATATTAATAAAAGGTGTATTAAGAATTTATAAAACTGATAATAAAGGCCACGAAGTAACAATAACATATTTATGTCCTGTCTCTTTAGTCGCAGAAGTGGCCAATCTGACACATATAAACTATCCTGCTTCGGCAGAATTTGAAACAGAAGGTGCAGTAATTAAAATAGATTATTCCCAGTTTGAATCAAAATTTTTAAGAAATCCTGATATATGTTTTTCGATTGTGAAATCTTTATTGGCAAAAATTAGAGTTATAGAAAATGCTTTTTCAGAAAACTTTATTTTAGATGCCACTTCAAGAGTAGCAAAATTCCTTTACGAAGACGAAGAACTTTTCAATAAATTGAAACATACAAAAATAGCTTCGCTTTTAAACCTAACGCCAGAAACACTTTCCCGTGTTATCAAAAAACTTAAGACAATGGGAATTATAGAAAAACAAGGAACAAAATACATAATCAAGGATAGAGAACGGTTAAAAGAGTTTTTTGAATAAAATTTAAGGAGGTTTGGTTATGGAATTTGGATGGTTGGAAATTACTGTAGCCGCAATTGTGATTTCCCTGATACTAGGCGTCATCTTTACACGGGGAAGTAGCTGGATAGAACCAAGGTTCTGGAAGAATATTGCCATTGTTACATCGCTTGTGATGGTGGTATTTTTACTGATCTTAACATTTGATACACTTGCTTCTATCAAAATGGGAAATGGAAGAGTTCCAGAAGCAACAGTTATAAACAAAAAGATCAGCTATGTTTATGATGAACAAAAAAGATGGTATGTTCCGAAAGTAAGTGGTGAAGAACCTTTATTTGGCAAAATCTGGAGCGAAGAAGAAGCTTTAGCACTTATTAATAAAGGAAAAATGACGATCCAGAGTAAGGCTTGTATGGACTGCCATACACTTCTCGGTAATGGTGGATATTATGCTCCTGATTTAACAAAAGCATGGTTAGATCCAAAATGGAATCTTCTTATAAAAGATATGGTTGGAGCAAACTCAAAAGAAGAAGCTATGGCAAAATGGATCCAACATCCAGATCAGTATCCTACATTCCAAAGAAAAATGCCTGATTTAGGTATTACTGACGAGGAAGCAAAAGCTATCGTTGCTTATTTAAAATGGATGTCTGCAATAGACACAAATGGCTTCCCAGATAACTTTAAAGCAGATGAACAGTAAAATTTAAAGAATAAGGAGGAGTAATTATGGTTAAGAAATTTTTATTCGGGATATTATCAGTTTCAGTTTTAGCTGGCTCGTCTTTTGCAGTAGATGGAAAAACTATATTTAAACAAAAAGGTTGTACTGCCTGCCATAAAGAAACTATTAATACCGTTGGACCTTCTGTAAAAAAGATTGCAGAAGTTTATAAAGGAGATGTTAATAAAATGATTGCTTATTTAAAAGGGGAACATCCTGCTATAGTTGATCCTAAAAAAGCTGCAATGATGAAAAGATTTTTAGGGAAACTTAAATCATTATCAGATGAAGAGCTTAAGGCTTTAGCAACATATTTAGCAACAGGTAAATAATTAAGGTTAATCCATAAAAATGGAGGGTTAAAAATGACTAAACAAGGTTTATATGAATCTCAAAAATTAGGTTTATGGTATATGGTGGCAGGTCTTATACTATTCGGTGCTCAGAATTTATTTGGGCTACTTATTGCTTATCAATATATTAATCCAGATTTTCTTTTTGGATTATTAGATTTCAACATTGGAAGAATACTTCATATTAATGCAATGGTTGTATGGCTTCTACTTGGATTTATCGGTGCTATTTATTGGTTTCTCCCGATTGAAACAGGAAGAGAAACTGTCGGTATAAAGTTAGGAAAGCTTGCTTTCTTTGTCTTGGTTGCTGCTGTTACTGTTGTAGTACTTGTTTATCTTTTTATTCAAATTGGCCCAGGTAACCAAATTTCATTGTGGTTTATTAATGAAGGTAGAGAATATATAGAAGCTCCCCGATGGGCTGACATAGGTATAGTCGTTGTTGTATTAATCTTCTTATATAACGTTATTGCTACTGTAATTGCTTCTAAAAGATTGACTGGTATTATGGGGGTTCTAATTGTTGACCTTGTTGCCCTTGCTGGTTTATATCTTGCAGGAATGTTCTACACTGTAAATATTTCTGTTGATCAATATTTCTGGTGGTGGGTAATTCACCTATGGGTTGAGGCAACATGGGAAGTTCTTATCGGTTGTATAATGGCTCTTTCTTTAATGTATGTATTAAAAACTCCAAGAAAAATTGTGGAAGGTTGGCTTTACCTTGAAGTATTCCTTGTTTTCGGTACAGGTATTTTAGGGTTAGGTCACCACTACTTCTGGATCGGAACTCCTGAATACTGGTTAGGTATTGGAGGTTTCTTCTCAGCTTTAGAACCTTTACCACTTGTTGCTATGATTATCCATGCTATTTATGATGCAGGTGCTCACAAACTTAGAACTGTTAACAGACCTGCTTTATTCTGGATTTTTGCACAGGCTTTCGGAAACTTCTTTGGTGCTGGTGTATGGGGATTCATGCAAACTTTACCACAAATAAATATGTATTCCCACGGAACACAGTTAGCTGCTTCACACGGACATATGGCTTTCTTTGGAGCATACGTTGCTACAAATATAGCTGTGGCTTATATAATGGTTCAAAAACTTAGAGATCCAGAGGAAAAATATGTATTTGATAGCAAACTATGGAAATGGGCTTATGTATTGATGATTATTGGAATAGTTGGAATGGTTGGAGCATTAATGGTGGCAGGTTTTGCTCAGACAGAAATTGAAAGAGCGGTTGGCGGTTCAGGTTGGCAGGCTTATATAGATGCTCAACTTCATCCTTGGATGGCTGAAGCAATGTGGTGGCGTCTTGGATTTGGATTTATATTCTTCATCGGTTACATACTACTTATAATAGATTTACTTACAATAGGTAAAAACAAAGAAGAACTTGAAGTTCTTCCAGAAGCAGAGGTTAGCCATGCATAATTTATTGACAGGTAGCGACTTATTAATAATTATGCTAAGTGGATTTTTCATGATACTTTTCGCAGGGGCTTATACGCTCCTGTATGGTTTAGGAAAAATAACTAAAAAAAGTAAGTACATAAAGATTTCTTACATCTTTGCGATAGCCCAATTTACTGCGGCACTGATGATGATAACACCTGATTTCTTAGATCCTTTTTGGAAATACATAATAATGTTTAGTGCTTGTGCTTATTTATTCATCCCGCAGGGAATGTGGTGGGTTGTGCATACTTCGCACACATATTGGGAGAGGCAAGAAAATAATAAAGATGTTTAAACAGCAAAAAGGGGGGCTTTTTAGCCCCTTATTTTTTTACAGTAATATAAAGTTAGTGTAAACTAATTTTAACTAAAAACTGAGTAAGAGGGAAAGGCTTGGAAACATTTATTTTTGCACTGCATATAATTTTTGCATCTTTATGGATAGGTGGAATGCTTTTTATGGTCCTTGTTTTATCTCCTTATGTCAGAAAATTACCTCCATCTATTTCTACAGAAGCCTATCAAGAAGTTGGGAAAAGGTACAGCTTATGGGGAACATTTATTGGATTACCTTTACTGTTTTTGACGGGATTGTATAATATGCATCTTATGGGAGTAAGTTTTACAGATCTGATTTCAGGTTCTTCTCCATATTTATCAACTCTAAGATTAAAAATCGGATTTTATATTGTTACTGTGCTATTAGCCTTTTCACATGATTTGTATTTTGGCCCTAAAAGTGCAAAAAATCCAAATTTGAAAAAATTTGCAAGAATTTTCGGTGTTTTAAATCTTATAATTGGTCTTATTATTATTTATTTAGCTGTTAGATTGAGATTAGGAGGATGATATGTTAAACGAGTTAATAGAACATTTAATAGATGAACATCAAGCCTACAACCAAAAAATGAAGGAATTTCAAAAAGCATTAGAAGAAAATTTTTCAAATGAATTGGTGGAAGAAATTATTAATTTTTTAGAAAAAGATATAGAAGAGCATGCAGAAAAAGAGGAAAACGATCTTGTTGAGGCAATTTTAAAGAGAAATCCTGATTATGATGAAGAAGCAATCATTTTTGGACACAATACGATAAGAGAAGCCGTTCAGGATTTAAAAGATACTTATGAAGAGTTCAAACAGGGAAAGGCAAAAAAAGAGGACATTATAAAATACGCCAATAAAGCTTTTACAATTGTAAAAGACCATTTTCTTGAAGAAGAAAATTTCCTTTTCCCAGATATAAGAAGAATGGAAAAAGAATGGCTTTAGGTAGAGTTTAATTGATACTTAATATCAAAGTCTATAGTATTGTTTAAGATTAGATAAATCAATTATTTTCAACAGTTTTGGTTCTCAAACTTCAGTTTTATTACTTGATTTAAATTTCAAACAATGTTATATTTTTTCATAATAAAATCAAACACTGTTTGAAAAATCCAGAAAAATAAAAGGAGGTTACATCTATGGCAAAAGCTACAATTGTATGGACTAAGATTGATGAAGCACCGGCTCTCGCTACTTATTCAGAATTACCAATTATGAGAGCTTACACAAAAACGGCGGACATAAACATTGAATTAAGAGACATTTCTTTAGCTGGAAGAATTTTAGCTCAATTTCCAGATTTATTACCTGAAGACAAAAGAGTTCCAGATGAACTCGCTTACTTAGGTGAGTTGGTTTGGAAACCAGAAGCAAATATTGTTAAATTACCGAACATTTCAGCTTCTTTACCTCAGTTGAAGGAAGCTATCAAAGAATTACAAGAACAGGGATATCCATTACCTGATTATCCTGAAAATCCACAAACAGAAGAAGAAAAAGATATTAAAGCAAGATACGACAGATGTGTAGGTTCTGTTGTTAATCCTGTATTAAGACAGGGTAATTCAGATAGAAGAATTGCACCTGTAGTTAAAAACTTTGCAAAGCAACATCCACACAGAATGAAAGATGTAAGCCCTAAATCTGAAAGTTATGTTGCTCACATGAATGCAAACGATTTTTATCAAAATGAAAAATCTGTAACTCTGGACAAAGATACTTCTATTAGATATGAATTTGTGGACAAAGATGGAAACGTACAGGTTTTAAAAGAGATTGAGGGTTTAGGAAAAGGCGATGTTGTTGACGGAACTTTTATGAATAGAAAAACCTTAAGAAAGTTCTATGAAAAAGTTTTAGAAGATGCTAAAGAAAAAGATATTCTTTTCTCTCTTCATTTAAAAGCTACAATGATGAAAGTTTCTGATCCTGTTATGTTTGGTGATGCAATCAGAGTTTACTTCAAAGAACTTTTTGAAAAGTATGGAAAAGAGTTAGAAGAAATTGGATTCAATCCAAATAACGGATTAGCTGATTTAGAAGCAAGATTATCTAAATTACCAGAAGATAAACAAGCTGAAATAAAAGCTGCTATTGATGAAATCTACAAAAAACAACCAAGAATGTATATGGTTGATTCAGATAAAGGAATTACAAATTTACACGTTCCTAACGATGTTATTATTGATGCTTCTATTCCTGCAGTTGTTAAGAACGGATTAAAAGGTTGGGGCCCAAGTGGTGAAGAGGACGATACAGTAATAACTGTTCCTGACAGAAGTTATGCAACTATGTATAAAGAAATAGTTGAAGATATCAAAGTTAACGGTCAGTTTGATCCAACTAAAATCGGAAGTGTTCAAAACGTTGGATTAATGGCAATGAAAGCTGAAGAATACGGTTCTCACGATAAAACTTTCTTCCCACCAGCAGACGGAACCATAAGAATAGTTGACTCAGAAGGAAATATTTTAATGGAACACTGTGTTGAAGAAGGTGATATTTACAGAAGCTGTATCACAAAAGATGTTGCTATTAAAGACTGGGTTAAACTTGCAGTAAATAGAGCTAAAGAAAGTGGATTACCGATAGTATTCTGGTTAGATAGCTACAGAGCCCATGACCATGAACTTATCCAGATTGTAAAAGAAGAACTTAAAAATTACGATTTATCAGATGTTGATGTGTATATCAAAGCACCTCAAGAAGCTATGAAATTTACATTAAGAAGATTCAGAAACGGTGAAGATACTATTGCAGTTACAGGAAACGTTTTAAGAGATTATTTAACTGACTTATTCCCAATTATTGAAGTAGGAACATCTGCACGTTCACTTTCAATCGTTCCATTAATTGCCGGTGGTGGTGTTTTTGAAACTGGTGCTGGTGGTTCTGCTCCTAAGCACGTTGAGCAGTTCTTAAAAGAAGGACATTTAAGATGGGATTCATTAGGTGAGTTCTTGGCGTTTGTTGAATCTTTAAAACTTGCTTATAAACATTCTGGTGAAGACAGAATAATAGTAATAGCAGAAGCATTGGCAAAAGCAGTTGGAAAATATTTAGAAAATGACAAAACTCCAAAGAGAAAAGTTGGACAGTTAGACAACAGAGGTTCTCATTTCTACTTAGCTCTTTACTGGGCAGAAGCTCTAGCTGAACAAACAGAAGATGAAGAGCTTGCTAAAAAGTTTGCAGTAGTAGCTCAAGAACTCAAAGAGAACGAACAAAAAATCTTAGAAGAGATTCAGGCTACAGAAGGATTCCCTAAAGATATCGGTGGATATTATCATCCAGATGATGAAAAAGCTGAAAAAGCTATGAGACCAAGTCCAACATTCAACAGAATAATAGATTCTATATAAGACATAAAAAGGGGCTTTTAAAAGCCCCTTTTTTTAATTATTAATAAAATTTTTTTAGATATTACTCTTCACTTAAAAGAAGTTTTGTCTGCATATCCTTCATAAGCTTTTGAAAGATATCAAATGAATTAGTTCCGTCTTCAGGATAAGTAACATATCCAGTAATAGTATCTGAAGGAAGCTTTTCTTTCATTCTTCTTAAAAATTCTTTAGTTCCTTTCTCATCTGTTTCTGGTAAGAATACAAAAGCAAAATCCTTTTCAACAGCAGACAGAACATCAGAAGAACGAAGATTATTCTTTATCATTGATGCAAGTGCAGTTTCATCATTTTCAAGTGTACTTACCGTAGGCGAATAAATAAAGGCTATTGAAAAAGCACCTTCTTTTCCATATCTGGATATTCTAGATATCTCTATATCCACTAAAGCTCTTAAAACGTCCAAATCATAAATAAATTTTTCTTTTTTCTGATTATCCATAATCATTTTCTCAACTGTTCTATTATTTTTTTATTTAAATGTTCCCAACTAAAATCTTCATCTTCTCTTCCAAAATGTCCATAAGAAGCAGTTTTTTTATAAATCGGTTTTCTAAGTTCCAACTTATCTATTATTCCAACAGGTGTTATATCAAAAATATCTTTTACCATAGTAGTTATATTTTCGTTTTTATTGTCAAAAACATTAACATTAATTGAAACTGGATATTCTAATCCAAGAACATAGGTCATTTCAACATTACATCTATCTGTAATTCCTGAAGCTACAATATGTTTTGCTATATACCTTGCCATATAGGATGCTGATCTATCTATTTTAGTTGGATCTTTCCCTGAAAAAGCACTTCCACCTGAAGCAGCTGCTGTTCCATAAGCATCTGCAATGGTTTTTCTACCTGTTAACCCTGTATCAGCCATAGGCCCACCGATAACAAATCTTCCTATTGGATTTATTATGATTGTAGTTTTTTCAGTAATATATTTCTGATCAACAATTTTTTTGACAACTTCTTCCATAACTGCTTCTTTTAGCTCTAATTCTGAAACATAAGGTTCATGCTGAACGAGAATAGTTAGAGAATCTAAGTAAACAGGTTTTCCGTCTTCATAAGCCACAACTGCGATAGCTTTTCCATCAGGTCTGAAAAATGAAATGATATCTTCTTTTCTTAAATAATCAATTCTTTCAGTGATTCCATTA
>JALVEZ010000151.1 GCA_027030405.1 Hydrogenothermaceae bacterium
AATGGAACCAGTAGCTATAGAAGAGCAAATGAGATTTGCTATTAGAGAAGGTGGTAGAACTGTTGGTGCTGGTATCGTTACAGAAATTATTGAGTAATAGGGGTGGAATAAATGGTTCAAGAAAAAATTAGAATTAAATTAAAAGCTTTTGACCATAAAGTTTTAGATCAATCGGTAAAGCAAATTATTGATACAGTTAAAAGAAGTGGTGGGGTCGTAAAAGGGCCCGTTCCACTTCCTACAAGTAGAAAAGTATGGTGTATCTTAAGATCACCTCATAAGTTCGAGCAATCGAGGGAACATTTTGAAATGAGAATTCATAAAAGATTGTTAGATATTGAAAATGCAACTCCCCAAACTATTGAAGCATTAATGGATATCAGCTTACCAGCTGGGGTTGATGTAGAAATAAAATTAAGTTAATCAGAAGGAGTGAGAGCCATGCCAAAAGGCATTATTGGAAAAAAGATTGGAATGACAAGAGTGTTTAAAGACGGAAAAGCTGTTCCAGTTACAGTTATACAGGTGGAACCTAACTATGTTGTAACAGTTAGAACTGAAGAAAAAGACGGTTACAGTGCAGTTCAGTTGGGAACAGGAGCAAGAAAAGAAAAAAGAACACCAAAGCCTTTATTGGCTATTTTCAATAAAGCAGGTGTAAAACCTTTAAAATATTTAAGAGAATTTCCTTTAAAAGAAGGGGAAAATTTAGAACCTGGACAAGAAATCAAAGTTGAAGATGTATTTGAAAAAGGTGATTTGGTTGATGTAACAGGGAAATCAAAAGGTAAAGGTTTCACATCAACAATGAAAAGATGGGACTTTTCAGGATTTCCAAAATCGCACGGTAGCAGATATCACAGAGCAGTTGGTTCAATAGGAGCATGTTCTGATCCTGGAAGAGTATTTAAAGGTCAGAGAATGGCAGGTCATTACGGAAATGTTACTACAACAGTTACAGGTCTCGAGGTTGTAGATATTATTCCGGAAAAAAATGTAATACTTGTTAAAGGTTCTGTACCTGGAGCTACAAATTCTGTTGTGACTTTAAAAGAAAGTGTAATTGTTAACAGAAGAAAAGGTAAAAGAAAATTAGAAAAATCAAAAGCTATTTATGCTTAATAAAATTATGGCTGAGGTGTTTTAAATGGAAGCTAACGTAGTAAATATAAAAAAAGAAAATGTAGGAACAATAAATTTAGATGATAACATCTTCAATACAGAAGTTAACAGTGGAACTGTATGGGAAGTAATAAAATGGCAGCTTGCTTCAAAAAGAGCTGGAACTGCAAGTACAAAAACAAGATCTGAAGTAAGAGGCTCAAGAGCTAAAATATGGCCTCAAAAAGGAACGGGAAGAGCAAGACACGGAGATAAAAAAGCAAATATCTTTGTAGGTGGTGGAGTAGTTCACGGGCCACATCCAAGAGATTATTACTACTCATTACCTAAAAAAGTTAGAAAAAAAGCTTTAAAAGGTGTTCTTTCTTTAAAATTAAAAAATGGTGAGCTCACAATAATAGAAGATTTCAGTTTTGATGAGCCAAAAACAAAAAAAGCAATCGAACTTTTATCTAATTTTGGATTAGAGAAATCAAAAATTTTACTTGTCTTAAAAGATAAAGATCAAAATGTAATGAAATCTTTCAAAAATCTGCCAAAAGCAAAAGTTTTACTTGTTGATGGCTTAAACACTTATGATATTTTAAATGCAGATCATGTATTAATAGTAAAAAGTGCTATAGACTCAATAAATGAGAGGTTAGGACAATGAAAAATCCATATGACATACTGATTCGTCCTGTGCTTACAGAAAAAGCTGTTTTAGATAATGAAAAAAATAATAAGCTGGTATTCGAAGTAGCTATGGATGCTAACAAAATAGATATTAAAAAAGCTGTGGAAGATGTTTTCGGAGTAAAAGTTAAAGATGTTAACACGGTTATTGTAAAGCCTAAGCCAAAAAGAGTTGGATTTGGAAAATACGGATTTACAAAAAAATGGAAAAAAGCAATTGTTAAGGTTGAATCAGAAAAACCTGTAAACATTGCAGAACTAATATGATTAGGTTAGAGGTGAAATAAAATGGGTGTTAAAAAATTAAAACCAGTTACTAATGGTACAAGACATGCTATCTTATATGACTTTAGCGAAATAACTAAAGATAAACCAGAAAAATCTTTACTTGCACCATTAAAAAAGAAAGCTGGTAGAAATAACCAGGGTCGTATCACTGTAAGACATAAAGGTGGTGGACATAAAAGAAGATACAGAATTATAGATTTCAAAAGAGATAAGTGGGGTGTTCCTGCTAAAGTTGCTGCCATCGAATATGACCCAAATAGAAGTGCAAGGATTGCTTTACTTCACTATTTAGATGGTGAAAAAAGATATATAATCTGGCCTGAAGGTCTTAAAGTTGGAGATATGGTTGAAGCAGGGCCTGAAGCAGAAATTAAAACGGGAAATGCTTTACCACTTGAAAATATTCCTGTAGGTACATTAATTCATAACATAGAACTCACTCCTAAGAAAGGTGGACAGTTAGTCCGTGCAGCAGGAATGTCTGCACAGGTTTTAGGTAGACAAGGTGATTATGTACAGGTAAGATTGCCGTCTAATGAAATCAGATTAATCCATAAAAAATGTATGGCAACAGTTGGTGAAGTTGGACTTGCAGAACATGAACTTATTGAATACGGAAAAGCTGGTAGAAAAAGATGGCTTGGTGTTAGACCTACAGTTAGAGGTACAGCAATGAACCCTGTGGATCACCCACATGGTGGTGGTGAAGGTAGAACCTTTGGTAAACATCCTGTTTCTCCTTGGGGACAACCTACAAAAGGATACAAAACTAGAAGAGGTGCTAAATACTCTGATAAATTCATAATCAAACGCAGAGGTAAAAAATAATGGGATACAAAGGTAAATGGAACGAAAGAAATAAAAATCCATATGTAAATGAAAAATTACTTAAAAAAATTAGAAAAATGAATGAAACAGGTGAAAGAAAAATTATTAAAGTATGGGATAGAGCCTGCACAATCACAGAAGAAATGGTCGGACATACAATTGCAGTTTATAACGGAATGAAATTTATCCCTGTATATATTCAACCAGAAATGGTTGGCCATAAATTAGGAGAGTTTTCTTTAACAAGAACTTTTAGAGGCCACCCAGATAAATCTGCAAAAGCTGTTAAGAAAAAGTAAGAGGTGATGAAGAATGACAACTGAAAAGAAAGAAGCAAGAGCAATACATAGATATGCAAGAATTTCTCCAACAAAAGTTAGACAGGTGATTAATACAATCAGAGGAAAAGATATTGCTACTGCATTGGCAATACTACAGGAAACAAATAAAAGAGCAGCAAGAATAGTTGAGAAATTATTGAAAAGTGCAATTGCAAATGCAGAAAACAAAGACATGGATATAGACAATCTTTATATTTCTAAGATTCATGCAGAAGATGGCCCTATGTTAAAAAGATTCATGCCAAGGGCATACGGAAGAGCTACACCTATAAGAAAAAGACTTTCTCATATTTATATACACCTTTCTGAAAGGGAAGAATAAGGAGGATAATACAGTGGGTCAAAAAGTTAATCCAATAGGATTTAGAATAGGAACTACAAAAGATTGGAAATCAAAATGGTATGCAGGAAAAAAACAGTACGGTAAATTTCTTCATGAAGATCTTAAAATAAGAAAGTTCATACAGGAAAAATATAAGCAAGCTGGAATCTCTGACATCTTAATAGAAAGACTCGGAGAAAAATTAAGAATAAAAATCATTGCATCCAAGCCAGGTATCGTTATTGGTAGAAAAGGAACAGAAGTTGAAGAACTTAACAAAGTTTTACAACTCCTTTCAGATGCAAAAGAGATAACAGTTAATGTTGGTGAAGTTAAAAGACCTGAACTTGATGCAAAGTTAGTTGCAGAAGATATAGCACTTCAATTAGAAAGAAGAGTTTCACATAGAAGAGCATTAAAAAGAGCAATTGATAATGCCATGAGAGCTGGAGCTAAAGGAGTAAAAGCACAGGTTGGTGGAAGAATAGGTGGAGTTGATCTGGCAAGAAAAGAATGGTTTATGGCTGGAAGAATGCCTTTACAAACAATAAGAGCTGATATCGATTATGGAACTGCAAGGGCTTCTACAAAATATGGAATCTTAGGAATAAAAGTGTGGATATATAAAGGTGATAAACTCGCTGCTCAAAAAGAAGAAGTGTTAAGTAAAATCGAAGAAGAACTTCATACTACATAAACTAACCTACAAATTTGGAGGAATAAATAATGTTATTACAACCTAAAAAGTTAAAATGGCGTAAACAACATAGAGGAAGAATGAAAGGAAAAGCTTCCAGAAGAAATAGAGTTACTTTTGGTGAATACGGTCTCCAAGCACTTGAACCCTGCTGGATGACTTCAAGACAGATAGAAGCTGCAAGGATTGCAATTGTTAGGGAAGCTAAAAGAGGTGCTAAACTCTGGATAAGAGTATTCCCTCAAAAACCAGTTACCAAAAAACCTGCTGAAACAAGAATGGGTAAAGGAAAAGGTGATTTAGACCATTTCGTAGCAGTGGTAAAACCTGGACACATCTTATTTGAAATATCAGGTGTACCTGAAGAAGTTGTTCAGGAAGCATTTAGAAAAGCTGGACATAAGCTTCCTATTAAAACAAGATTAGTAAAAGCTGAAGGAGTGTAAGAATGAAGGCTGAAGAACTTAGAAAATTAACAAATGAAGAATTACAGGAAAAATTAAAAGAACTTAAAAAGAAATTGATGAATTTAAGATTCCAAAACGCAGTTGGAAGTTTAGGAAGAAACTCTGAGATCAGAGAAACTAAAAGAGATATAGCAAGAATATTAACAATCTTAAGAGAAAGAGAACTTCAAGAAGCTAAGGCTGGAGGACAATAATGGCAACAGAATCAAGAAGAAAAGAGTATACAGGTAAAGTTATCAGCAACAAAATGGATAAAACTGTTGTTGTTGAAATTGAAAGAAAAATACCACATCCTCTATATGGGAAAAGAATAAAAAGAAGAAAGAAATTTTATGCACATGATCCAGAAAACAAATGTCAGATAGGGGATATCGTTAAAATTAGAGAAACAAGACCTTTATCAAAATTAAAAAGATTTGAGGTAATAGAGATACAATCGTAAATAAAAAATTTTTCTTGAATTGAATTGATAAAAGTAGTATAATACTATTTTGTCTTTTCATTGAATAAATAAAAGGAGTACCGAAAATGATACAGAGAGGCACTTACTTAAATACAGCAGATAACTCAGGTGCTAAAAAAGTACAATGTATAGGAATACCAGGCGGTGCTAAAAAGAAATTTGCAACAGTTGGTGATGTTATTACGGTTACTGTGAAATCTGCATTACCAAATAGTACTGCAAAAAAAGGAAAAGTTTATAAAGCTGTTGTAGTCAGAACAGCTAAAGAAATAGCAAGACCAGATGGAAGCTATGTAAAAGCTGATGATAATGCAGTAGTTTTATTAAATCAAAACTTAGAACCTATCGGTACACGTATTTTAGGGCCTGTAGCAAGGGAAATCAGAGGAAAAGGTTTTTATAGAATTGTTTCTCTCGCACCGGAGGTTATATAAAAATGGTAAAAACAAAATTAAGAAAAGGTGATACTGTAGTAGTTATCACAGGAAAAGAAAAAGGGAAAACTGGAAAAATAAAGCAAATTTTAAGAGAAGGAAAAAGAGTTAGAGTAGTTCTCGAAGGTGTTAACATAGGGAAAAAACATGTAAAACATATTGAAGGTGTAAGAGAAGGCGGAATTTTTGATATTGAAAGACCTATTGATATATCAAATGTTGCTTATTTCGACACAAAAGTTAATGCTCCTTCAAAAATAGGAATCAAATATATCGAAGAAAATGGAAAAATACAAAAAGTTAGATTCTCTAAAAAAAGCGGTGAAGTTATAGATATCATCTGGGAAAAATCTAAATAAGAGGTAAATGATAATGGCAGTAGCTCAAGGCTATAAACCAAGATTACAAAAAAAATATGAAGAAGAAGTTGCACCAAAATTAATGGAAAGATTTGGATATAAAAGTCCAATGCAAATTCCTAAAATCAAAAAAATAGTAATAAATATGGGTGTTGGTGAAGCAACACAGGATATTAAACAATTAGACAAAGCAGTTGAAGACCTAACTGTAATTGCAGGACAAAAACCAGTGATTAATAGAGCAAAAAAATCAGAAGCTGGATTTAAATTAAGAAAAGGACTCCCAGTAGGAACAAAAGTTACTTTAAGAAAAGAGAGAATGTGGGATTTCTTAGATAAACTCATCTCTGTGGCTCTTCCAAGGGTTAGAGATTTTAGAGGATTAAATCCAAGATCTTTTGACGGAAGAGGAAACTACGCATTTGGGCTTACTGAACAAATTGTTTTCCCTGAAATTGATTATGATAAAGTTGATAAAGTAAGAGGGATGGACATCATTATAGAAACATCTGCAGAATCAGATGAAGAAGCTTTATGGTTGTTAGCTTTAATAGGGCTACCAATCAGAGGACAATAAGGAGGATTAATTTAATGGCTCGTAAATGTTTAATGGTAAAGTCATTTCAGAAAAAACCTAAATATTCAACACAGAACCATTCAAGATGTCCTATTTGTGGAAGACCAAGAGGATATATGAGACAGTTCGATATGTGTAGAATTTGCTTTAGAGAAAAAGCATCAATCGGAGAAATTCCAGGAATAAAGAAAGCTAGCTGGTAAGGAGGCTAAAAATGGTAACAGACCCAATTGCAGACATGTTAGCAAGGATAAATAACGCAATAAAATCAAGAAAGGCAGAAGTATATATTCCTTCATCAAAAGTTAAAGAAGCCATCGCTAAAATACTGAAAGAAGAAGGATATATCGAAGATTATGTAGTATCTGAAAAAGATAAAAAAGGAACACAAAAAACATTAATTCTTAAATTAAAGTATTTAGGCCCAAGAAATACAAGGCCTGTAATCTCAGGTTTAAAGAGAGTTTCAAGACCTGGTTTAAGACAATACAAACCTGCAAATGAAATTCCTTATGTAAGAAAGGGCTTGGGAACAGCTATTTTATCTACAAATAAAGGAATTATCACTGATAGTGAAGCAAGAAAACAAAAAGTTGGTGGAGAAGTTCTCTGCTACGTATGGTAAAAATAGGCTCTAATTAAGAAGGAGGCATAATAAATGTCAAGGATTGGAAATCAGCCAATAAATGTTCCACCGAATGTAGAAGTTAAAATTGATGAAAATAATCATGTTGTTGTAAAAGGCCCTTTAGGTCAATTAGAAAACACGTTTCATCCACAATTAAAAATAGAAAAAGAAGATAATGTTATAAGAATTATAAGACCTTCAGATGAAGCTTTTATTAAAGCTATACATGGAACGTCAAGAGCAATTTTAGCCAATATGGTTAAAGGTGTAACGGAAGGATTTACTGTAGAGCTTGAAATTGTTGGTATCGGTTATAGAGGAGCAGTAAAAGGAAAAGTATTAGAACTACAGTTAGGTTATTCACATCCTATAGAATATCCTATTCCTGAAGATGTTAAAATCACAATGGAAGGGAATACCCAAATAAAAGTATTCGGTATTGACAAACAGAGAGTAGGACAGGTTGCAGCAGAAATAAGAAACTTTAGAAAACCAGATCCTTATAAAGGAAAAGGTATTAGATATAAAGGTGAACAACTCAAACTCAAACCTGGTAAATCTGTAGGTAAGAAATAATAACCTTTATAAAAACAAAATGTTAAGGGGCTGTTAAAGATGGCAATAAAAACAAGAAGACAAGGTAGAAAAATAAGACATAAAAGAATAAGAAAAAAGATTTTTGGAACAGCTGAAAAGCCGAGAATGGCTTTCTATAGAAGTGTGAATAATCTTTTTGTTCAACTTATCGATGATGAAAACCACAGAACAATATTAAGTGCATCAACTATTGATAAAGATTATGTTGCTAAGTACGGAAAAAGAGGCGGAAAATCTATCGAAGATGCAAAAAAACTAGGTGAGTTTATAGCTGAAAAGGCAAAAGCTCAAGGCATTGAAAATGTGGTATTTGACAGAGGTGGTTTCTTATACCACGGGAAAGTTAAAGCTTTTGCTGAATCTGCAAGAGAACACGGACTTAAATTTTAGAGGAGAATATGTAATGGGTGTAAAAAATATTGAAAAAATGATTCAGGAAAGACAAAAAATTCAACCTGTTAATGTAAATGAATTAACTTTAGAAGAAAAAGTAGTTCAGATCAGAAGGACTACAAGGGTTATGGAAGGTGGAAGAAGATTTTCTTTCAGCACATTAGCCGTTGTAGGCGATAGAAATGGACATGTTGGTTTCGGTTTAGGTAAAGCAAGAGAAGTTCCACCATCAATTGCAAAAGCTATTGCAGAAGCAAAGAAAAATATAATAAAAGTTCCTTTAATTGAAGGAACTATTCCTCATGATATTATTGGAGAATTTGAGTCAGCAGTTGTTTTATTAAAACCTGCAAGACGAGGAACTGGGGTTGTGGCAGGTGGTGCAGTAAGACCTGTTTTAGAGCTATTAGGTGTAACAGATATACTCACAAAAATTATCGGAAGAACTACAAATCCAAATAATACAGTTAAAGCTGTTTTTGATGCATTACTTAAAATCAAATCTCCAGAACAGGTTGCAGAAGTTAGAGGAATAGATGAAGAGAAAATAAGACATAATTACAAAATCTATGCTGGAGGTACTTCTTCATTATGAAAATAAAAGTTACCTTAGTTAGAGGATTAGCAGGGAAAAGAAAAGATCAAAAAGATGCAATAAGATCATTAGGATTAAAAAAGATAAATAATGAAAGAATTTTAGAAAAGAATCCTATGGTTATGGGAAATGTTGAGAAAGTTAAACACTTGATAAAAGTGGAGGAAGTTGAATAATGAAATTACATGAATTGAAACCTAATAAAGGTGCTACACATAGAAAAAAGAGAGTAGGTAGAGGTATAGGATCAGGACACGGAAAAACTTCTACAAGAGGTGAAAAAGGTCAGACTTCAAGATCTGGTGATCAAAAAATGCCAGCAAGATTTGAAGGTGGTCAAACACCATTTATAATGAGAATTCCAAAAAGAGGTTTTATCAGCCCTCACAAAAAAGTATATGAAATTGTAAATGTAAAGGTTTTAGAAGAAAGATTTGAAGCTAATACAGAAATAACACCAGAACTATTAAAAGAAACAGGATTAGTTAGAACTGGTTCTTTAGTTAAGATATTAGGTGAAGGTGAATTAACAAAACCATTAACAGTTAAAGCTCATGCTTTCTCAAAATCAGCAGAAGAAAAAATAACTGCTGCAGGTGGAAGCATAGAAAAACTCTCTTAATTTGAGAGGTTGCCTTGTTAGATAAAGTAAAACATATATTTGAGGTTAAAGAACTTCGCGATAGAATAATTTATACATTAATTATTTTAGCCGTATATAGATTAGGTACTCATATTTCAGTTCCTGGAATAGATTCATCTGCATTAATGAATTATTTTAATTCTGCCGGTGGAGCTTTATTTAACATCTATAACCTATTTTCAGGTGGGGCTTTAGGAAGATTATCAGTTTTTGCATTAGGTGTAATGCCTTATATCTCAGCTGCTATTATAATGCAACTTTTAACGGCAGTTGTTCCAACATTAGAAAGATACAGAA
>JALVEZ010000152.1 GCA_027030405.1 Hydrogenothermaceae bacterium
TATAACCTATTTTCAGGTGGGGCTTTAGGAAGATTATCAGTTTTTGCATTAGGTGTAATGCCTTATATCTCAGCTGCTATTATAATGCAACTTTTAACGGCAGTTGTTCCAACATTAGAAAGATACCAGAAAGAAGAAGGTGACTACGGTAGATGGAAAATCTCACAGTACACCAGATATCTAACACTCGGTATTGCAGCGTTCCAGTCTTTTGGACTTGCCGTATGGATAAGTAATTTAAAAACAGAAACAGGACAATCTTTAGTTTCTGAACCTGCTTTATTATTTATAATTATGACCACGGTAATCATAACGGTGGGGACTGTATTTTTAATGTGGTTAGGTGAAAAAATAACAGAATTCGGAATTGGAAATGGTATTTCTATTCTTATTTTAGCGAGTATTGTTGCTACAATTCCAAATGCCATCATAAAAACTTACGAGCTTCTTAGAGTTGGTCAAATTGGTGTATTTACAGTTGGTATTGCAGTTGTGATTATATTAGTTGTAGTTGCAGGTATTATTTATATTCAGGAAGCAGAAAGACGTATTCCAATAACCTATGCAAGAAGAAACGCTCCAGGTGGAAGAGAATCAGCTACTTATTTACCTTTAAAACTTAATCCAGCAGGGGTAATACCTATTATTTTTGCAGTTGCAATTCTTATGTTACCTGCAACTATTGCACAGATGTTTGCACAGCAGAGTCATTTGGCAAGGGTCATTGCAGACGCATTATCACCTCAAAGTTATATATATTTTGTACTTTATGTTGGTTTGATTATATTCTTTGCATATTTCTACACTGCCATAATGATAAATCCTAAAGATGTAGCTGAGAATCTAAGAAAAAGTGGTGGTTTTATTCCTGGAATTAGAGCAGGAAGGGATACCGAAGAATATATAAACAGAATTTTAACCAGATTGGTTTTTGCAGGTTCCATATTCCTTGCAATTATTGCAGTACTACCAATGCTTTTAATTAGATGGTTAAATGTTCCTTTTTATTTCGGTGGAACATCTGCATTAATTGTTGTTGTTGTTGCTTTAGATACATTACATCAAATTGAAGCACACCTTGCTATGAAACGATATGAAGGCTTCTTAAAGAGGGGATGATAGATGGCTAAAACATTAATATTTTTAGGGCCTCCTGGTGCAGGAAAAGGAACACAAGCAGAAAGATTAGTAAAAGAGAAAGGATTTATTCAATTATCTACAGGTGATATTTTAAGAGAAGCGGTAAAAAACAAAACACCTTTAGGTCTTAAAGCTAAAGAATATATGGATAAAGGTGAATTGGTTCCAGATGATCTTATTATCGGGATCATAAAAGATAAATTAGAACAACTAAAAGATAAAGATATTATTTTAGATGGTTTTCCAAGAACTATTCCTCAGGCAGAAGCATTAGATAAAATTTTAAAAGAAGTAGGAAGGAACTTAGACGCCGTTATTTTATTTAAAATCCCAGATGAATTGGTTATTGAACGATTGTCTGGAAGAAGAGTTGATCCAAAAACAGGTAAAATCTATCATATCAAATATAATCCACCGCCTGAGGGTGTAGAAGTTATCCAAAGGGATGATGATAAAGAGGAAGTTATAAAACATAGACTTGAAGTTTATCATAAACAAACTGAACCATTAGTTGAATTTTACAAAAAACAAAATAAATTAGTTGAGGTTGATGCTTCTAAATCTCCAGATGAAGTTTACAACCAAATACTAAATGTGTTATAATTTTTGCTTACAATGATTGAGTTAAAAACAAAAGAAGAAATTGAAAAATTAAGATATAGCAACAAGATAGTTGCCGAAATTCTACAAATTATAAAAGAGAATACGAAACCTGGAATGACAGGAGTTGATTTAGACGGGATTGCACGAATTGAGTGTGAAAAGAGAGGGGTGAAGCCTGCATTTTTAGGTTTGTATGGTTTTCCTGCTGCATTATGCGTATCGATAAATGAAGAAATTGTTCATGGTATTCCCAAGAAAGAAAAAGTTATTAAAGAGGGGGATATCGTTAGTATAGATTTTGGTGTTGTTGTAGATGGCTGGTATGGAGACGCAGCGATAAGTTATGGTGTTGGAAAGATCAGTGATAGAAAACAACGCTTGTTAGAAGGTGTTGAAAGATCTTTAATGGCAGGAATTGAAAAATGTGTTCCAGGAAACAACCTGAAGGATGTTTCAGGTGCTATTGAAGATGTTTTAAAAGAATACAGGCTGGCTCCTATTTGTGATTATGGTGGGCATGGGATAGGTAGAAAACCCCATGAAGATCCCCATGTTCCAAACTGTAGAAGTATGGCAGATAACCTAACCTTAAAAGAAGGTATGGTTTTAGCCATTGAACCGATGGCTACGTTAGGAAAAAAGCCAAATTATTACAGAAAGTTGAAAGATGATTGGACTGTTGTTTCAAAGGATAAAAGTTTAGCAGCTCATTTTGAACATTCAGTTGCAATAACTGAAAATGGGCCAGAAATCTTATCAAAATTAGATTAAAAGGGTAAAGATGGCAAAGAAGAAAAAGGAAGATAAAAAAGAAAAAGGTATCGTTGTAGAAGGAACGGTAGAAGAAGCTTTACCTAATGCTATGTTTAGAGTTAGGTTAGATACAGGGCATGAAGTATTAGCACATGTCTCAGGAAAAATGAGAATGCATTTTATTAAGATACTCCCAGGAGATAGAGTGAAAGTTGAACTTTCTCCATATGACTTAACACGCGGAAGAATAACATTTAGAATGTGAGGTAAGAAAAATGAAAGTTAAATCATCTGTTAAGAAAAGATGTGAAAAATGTAGAATTATTAAAAGAAATGGTAGGGTTATGGTTATTTGTGAAAACCCTAAACATAAACAAAAGCAAGGATAGTAGGAGGATAATATGGCACGTATTGCAGGCGTAGATATTCCTGATAGAAAAAGATTGGAAATTGGATTGACTTATATTTATGGAATAGGTAAAACAAGAGCAAAAAAGATATTAGAGGCAACTGGTATTGAACCAACTAAAAGAGTTGGTGAACTTACACCTGAAGAACTTAATAAAATCAGAAAATTTATTGAGCAAAACTACAAAGTTGAAGGTGACTTAAGAAGAGAAGTTGCCATTTCTATCAAAAAATTAATGGATATGGGTTGTTACAGAGGAATAAGACACAGATTAGGTCTTCCTGTTAGAGGACAGAGAACAAAAACAAATGCTAAAACAAGAAGAGGAAGAAAAAGAAGATAATTTGTGTAGGTAGCTAAATAAAAACTTACACCAATTTTTAACGGAGGAAAAATGGCTAAGAAAAGAAGAAGAACCGCAAAAAAAGTTAAAAAGACGGTAACGTCAGGAATTGCACACATACAGGCAACATTTAATAATACAATCATTACTATTACTGACAAAGAAGGGAATGTATTAACATGGTCTTCTGGTGGAACAGAAGGTTTTAAAGGAACAAGAAAAAGTACTCCATATGCTGCTCAGATTGCTGCAACAAATGCTGCTAAAAAAGCTATGGATGAGTACGGATTACAGGAAGTTGAGATCTGGGTCAAAGGCCCTGGTTCAGGAAGAGAATCAGCTATCAGATCTATTCAGGCAGTAGGTTTAAAAGTTAAAGCTATAAAAGACGTAACTCCAATTCCTCATAATGGTTGTCGTCCACCAAGTAAAAGGAGGGTTTAATTTATGGGAAGATATATTGGGCCATTAACTAAAGTTAGTAGAAGATTAAATACATTTGTAGGTGGAAGTGTAAAATCTTTCAATAAAAGACAGTTTCCACCTGGTCAGCATGGAAGAACACAGGGAAGAAAGAAACTTTCTGATTATGCTGTTCGTCTCCAAGAAAAACAAAAATTAAGATACCTTTACGGTGGTATTAGAGAAAAGCAATTTAAAAGATACTTTGATGAAGCTTCTAAAGCAGCAGGTAACACAGGGGTTGTTTTACTCCAGTTATTAGAAAGAAGACTTGATAATGTTGTTTACAGACTTGGTTTTGCGAAAACAAGACTTCAAGCAAGACAGCTTATTAAACACGGTCATTTTTTAGTGAATGGAAAAAAAGTTGATATACCTTCATACAGAGTTGATGCTGGTGATATCATTGAATTAAAAGAAAAAAGCAAAAACTCTCCAGTATTTAAGCAAAACTTAGAGGAAAGAGATCCAAGATCTATTCCTTCTTGGTTAGAATTAGACAAGGCAAACTTCAGAGGAAAAGTTTTAGAAATTCCTGAAGAGATTGAACTTGAAATCCCAGTACAAGTTCAGCTTATCATTGAGTTCTACTCAATGTAAGATGGAGGTAAAAATAGAATGCCTTTTTTAGAATTTATTAAACCTAATAAAATTTATTGGGATGAAACATCAAAAACAGATACTTACGGAAAATTATATGTTGAACCTTTAGAAAAAGGTTATGGTATCACTTTAGGGAATGCTTTAAGAAGAGTTTTATTATCTTCACTTGAAAGTGGAGCTATAACCTCTGCAAAAATTTTAGGTGTTCCACATGAGTTTTCTTCTATTGAAGGTGTTATAGAAGATGTTGCGGAAATTATACTTAATCTAAAACAGATCAAATTTAAAATGAGAGAGGATATTGACAAAGATTTTGCTATTTTAGAATTTGAAGGCCCAGGAAAAGTTTATGCTAAAGACATAAAAGTTCCTGCAGGAATAGAGATAGCAAATCCTGATGTTTACATAGCAACAATTGATGGAAATACAAAACTTCAGATAGAGTTAAAAATAGAAAAAGGTCGTGGTTATGTAATGGTTGAAGAGATGGAAGAGCCTTTAGAAATAGGCTGGATTCCAATTGATACTTCTTTTTCTCCTATTAAAAGATGTACTTTTAATGTTGAACCGACTCGTGTAGGAGATAAAACTAACTACGATAAACTTATTTTAGAAATATATACAGATGGAACAATATCTCCAGATGAAGCTTTAACTAAAGCTAACAACATTTTAATTGAACATTTTACTTTACTTCTAACACCAACAACAAGAAAAATTCAGGTTGTAAAAAAGGCAGAACCAGAACAATCTGGATCAATTTTTGAAGAAGATAAACTATCTTTAGCTATTGAAGAATTAGAGATTTCTTCAAGGGCTACAAATACATTAAAGAAATTAGGAATTCAAACAATCGGTGATCTTGTTAAAATGACTGAACAGGATTTAAAAGAAGCTAAAAGTATTGGTAGAAAATCATTAAAAGAGATTAAAGATGCATTAGCAGAAATGGGACTTGAGTTAGCACCATCACCTGCTTCAGAAAAATAATATAAGGAGAGATGGAAAATGCGTCACAGAGTAAAAACTAAAAGTTTTCACAGACCAAAAGAACAGAGAGAAGCATTATTTATAAATTTAGCTATAGCTTTAATTGAACACGGTAAAATCGAGACTACTTTACCAAAAGCAAAAGTTTTAAGATCATTTATTGAAAAATTAATAACACTTGCTAAAAAAGATACTATTCATTCAAGAAGATTATTAAATTCAAGACTTAGAAATAATACACAGGCTGTTACAAAATTAGTAAAAGAGATAGCACCTCTTTATAAAGAAAGAAACGGTGGGTATACAAGAATTTATAAATTGGCTAAAAAAAGAATCGGTGATAGTGCAGAAATGGCTATCATTGAGTTAGTTGATTACGAAAAAGAAGAATAATTAAATAGCTATGTTTATATTAGCAAACTTTATAGAAGCGGTGTCTAAGTTATTAGACATCGCTTTAACTATTTATATGTGGATTGTTATCATATCTGCATTACTATCATGGGTTAATCCTGACCCTCATAATCCGATTGTAAGATTTTTAAGAAATGCAACTGAACCTGTATATAGGAGAATAAGAAAATATATACCTACCATATTTGGTGGATTTGACATTGCTCCGTTAATCGTTTTACTGATTATATTCTTTCTACAGGCATTCTTGATTCCTACCCTTTATGAAATAGCGTGGAAACTCCGGCATTTATCCTAATTTAATTTCAGAAATTAATCCGAAAGGAACAGCTAAGCCTGTTATATAACAGACTCCCGGTTTGAAAAAAGGAAGTAAATCAAATACATAAGCCTTAGAACTTTCAAAGAATACAGAAACAGCTTCCAAATCATTATTATTTATTAATTTGAAAATTACTTGTGTATTTAGTTGGGATAAAACATATTTACTTATATTTGCAGGTCTTTGTGTAATTGCTGTTATACCTAAATTAAATTTTCTTCCTTCAGTTGCTATTTTTCTTGACATTATGAAAGAAATATTGTCTGAGCTAGCCTGAACTTCTCCAAAACCTTTTTCAGGAGCAAAGTTTTGAGCCTCTTCTAACACTATAATACGCTTTTTATCTGGATTTTTTTTGGCTGTTAGAAAAAGTTCTTTCATAATTATGCCAGCTATGTTTATTCTGGAGTTTATATTATTGATTTCTTTAAAATTAAAGATAATAAACTGCTTTTCAGCATTAATACCTTCTTTTACAAAAGATACAGTTTCTTTCTGGTATGTTAAAGCATCTTCACCATAATTTCTCTTTATAATATCCATAAATCCGATTATTTCATTTCTTAAATGGCTTTCTGGACTCAGGACATCTAAAGATTCAAATAAAATATCTTCTAAAGATTCGTTATTGAAAGCAGTAAACTCCAGATCTGGTTTTAGTTTTTGTTTAAGAAATGCCACAAGATTTTTTTCTTCATTTGTCTTTTCTTGAATAACAATTCCTTCTTCTTTAAAAAGTTTTTTCATATCTTCTGCAGTTAAAGGGAACAGGATATCTTTTAGCGATATCTTTTTAATTTTTTTAGAAGGAACATCTAGTTCAGAGTACTCATCGTACAGATCTATGATAAATACCTGTATATCGGTTTCAGGAATGTTTTCCAGAACTCTTCTTACAAAAGTGGTTTTTCCTGAACCTGTTGTTCCTAAAACTGCCATATGCATTGTTGCTATTTTTTCTAAATCTAAATAACAATTGAGGTCTGTATTTAGTAATTTTCCAAACTTTACAGGAGTATCCATATAATATCCTGCATGATTGATTTTTAGTATCTTTTCAATTTCTTCGTCGTTTGTAAAACAACTGAAAATTGTTCCTGCCGGTATCGGATTTAAAGGTGTTTTTAAAAAACTTTTTCCTTCTTCTGGTTGTGGGTTATATTCTGTTATCAATTCTATTTTTGCTATTGATATTGAAGGGTTATTTTCATTAAGCAGTGAATAAAAAGCCGATTTTTTCCAAAGATCATTTTCTTTGCCTAAAATAACCTTCTGGAGTTCATCTTTGTTTGAGAAAAGATTCTTAAATATGAAATTTTCATCTGAGGAAAATAAAGAGGTGTTTAATTTTCTTATTTCTAAAATTCTTCCTAATATAAAACCTTTTTCGTTGGGAAATTTTAGATATGTTTGTTCGTTTAATTCCTGTAATAGTAGTGCTTCTCCGTTTCTTCCATTTGTTGAGTTTAGTATAAATCCTGAAATATCATCAATGGAAATTGATAAATTTTTTATCTCTTCAAAATAGTTTTCTAATTTTTTTATCTCTTTTTTATTATTAATAACTGTTCCTGCTTCTATATTTCCATCTTCATCAATAAGTCCTGCGTTTGTTATGTTCGCTGAAGATACATAAGCGATTTCTGAATCTATAATAACTACTTTTGCGTGTATTTTAGGATTTAGAAAAATCGTTCCGTTTTTTTCTTTGATAAGCTGGAAAACTTTTTCATCTGTTATTAGAAAATCGCTTAGTTCAGAGGATCTGATAATGACCTCTAATTTTATATTTTCATCTATACTTGATAATATTTTTTCTAAAACTTCACTTTTTATCCAGGGGGAAATTATCTGAACTTTTTGTTTAGCTTTTGATATATCGCTTATTAAAGAAGGAAGGATTTCTTCTTTTGTAAGTATTTTCATTTTATTTCCTTAAATTATGAATACTTTATAAAAAATATAAAACACCATAGATGCAAATATCAATGCATCTATTCTATCTAAAATTCCACCGTGTCCCGGGATAAGGTGGGATGAGTCTTTTGCCTCAACCTGTCTTTTTAAGAAACTTTCGAATAAATCACCAATTTGAAGAAGAACTGCTGCTATTACAATGGGAATGAAAGCTTCATACATATGAAAATAATATGCTGTTATTCCACCGAAAAATATAGATCCTATAAAACTCCCAACTGCACCTTCCCATGTTTTTTTTGGGGAAAGTCTCGGTGCAAATTTATGTTTTCCAAATTTTTTGCCTACAAAATATGCAGTTGTATCTCCTGCCCAGACTGTAGCAAATAGAATAAAAATTAGATATTTATTAATTTCGTGAAGTAAACCAATTGTAGAAACAAAGAACACTCCATAGGTCAGTGCAAATGTAAGCGATGTTAAATAGTTAATGTCATAAATTTTATGGGCTATATAAAATCCATATAGAAATATTACAAATACAGTAAGAAAAGGATCCACAAACATCAAAATTAAAGCAGAAATGAAACCGACTACTGCGGTAATTGTTGGATTTAGCTCATGATATTTTCTTTGAAGCAGGTGTGTGGCTTCCCATACTGCAATAGCTGAAATAACAGCTATCCCAACTTTAAATAAAGGGGATGGAAGATACAAAACTGCTAAAATTGCTACTGCAGCTAATATTATTCCTGTAATAGTTCTGATTAAAAGATCGTTCATTAACCGTCCTTTATCCTTCTAAAATTTTCCCAAATCTTCTTTCTCTGCTTTGGTAGTCTAACAATGCATTTTTAAATTCTTCTTCATCAAAGTCTGGCCATAAAACTTCTGTAAAATAAAGCTCGGTATATGCAAGTTCCCATAAAAGGAAATTAGATATTCTTTTTTCTCCGCTTGTTCTTATTAGAAGATCTGGATCTGGCATTTCTGGGATGTAAAGATATTCTGGAAATGTATTTTCATCTATACGTTTAACATCTTGCGATATAATTTTTCTTACAGCATCAATTATTTCTGCTCTTCCACTGTAGTTTAAAGCAACAACAAGATTCATACCAGTACAATTTTTTGTAATTTCTTCACCTTTTTTAATAGTACTTTGAATTTTTTCAGACAATTCTTGAGTTCTGCCTAAAAATCTTAATCTTATGTTTCTCTCTAAAAGTTCTGGAATTTTTTTATTTATGTACTCTACTAAAAGTGACATTATGGCGTTTACTTCTTCCTTAGGTCTTTCCCAGTTCTCAGTGGAGAAAGCAAATACTGTTAGCCACTCTATTCCCACTTTATGTGCAAAATCTATCGCCTTTTCTACTGCTTCTGCACCTTTCCTATGTCCAAAAATCCGAGGAAGTCCTCTTCTTTTTGCCCATCTTCCGTTCCCGTCCATTATAATTGCTACATGTTTAGGTATTTTATACAAATTTTCCATTTTAACTCTCTGATAACTTTTTTAATAAAATTTTTGCCTTTTTAGCCTCTTTAGACTTTGGATATTTCTTTATTAAATTTTTAAAAAAATATAAAGCTTTTTCTTTTTTTCCGACTTTCAAATAACTTGTTCCTAATTTCAGTAATACAATAGGTTCATTTTTACAAGTATTACATTTAGATAAAAACTCTTCGTAAATTTTAATGGTATTATAAAATTTATTCTGAGAGTAA
>JALVEZ010000153.1 GCA_027030405.1 Hydrogenothermaceae bacterium
TACTTTTAAAAGGACTTTAGTTCTTGCACCGATAAAATTAGGTTCTTTTTCAAATTTTACAGTTGGTTCTGTAAAGTTGATAGTTCCTTTAAAATAAAAATAACCGAAAATTCCTAAGCCAATAATCAATAAGAACAGTATAAATTTACCTTTCACGAATGCCTCCTTAAATACCTTCGTCTATTCGATTTTCTAAAAATTTTTTTCTTGCAGTATATCTGTTAAATGCTTCAATGTATGCTTTTAAT
This sequence comes from Hydrogenothermaceae bacterium, assembly GCA_027030405.1. Classification (GTDB taxonomy): domain Bacteria; phylum Aquificota; class Aquificia; order Aquificales; family Hydrogenothermaceae; genus JALSSE01. The sequence continues at coordinate 249 of JALVEZ010000153.1, forward strand.
GCCGCTTCAATAATATCAGTTGATATACCTTTTCCTGATGTTGTAATACCGTCAAAATCAACCATCACTCTAACTTCACCCATTGCATCTTTACCTGAACTTAAAGCCCTTATTGAGAAATCTTTCAGTCTTGTTTTTACACCTAATGCTTTCTCTATAGCTCTCATAGCACTATCAACAGGGCCATCTCCATATCCATTTGCCAGTATCTCTTCTCCATGTTTTTCCAGCTTAACCGTTGCAGAGGTTAGAACAGTGTTACCACTTATCACATGGTAGTATTTGAGCTTTGCAGCTTCCTCAGACTGGAATATTTCGTCAAGGATTAGAGCCTCAATGTCCTCATCAAAAACTTCTTTCTTTTTGTCAGCTAAAGATTTAAATTTTGCAAATAAATTGTCTATTTCTTCTTCAGATAGATTTGTGTAACCTAATTCTTCTAATCTTGTTTTAAATGCATGTCTTCCAGAATGCTTACCTAAAACTATTTTTGAAGAAGGAACTCCAACATCTTCTGCTTTCATAATTTCATATGTTTCTCTATGAGCCAACATTCCGTGCTGATGGATTCCAGCTTCATGGGCAAAGGCATTATCACCAACAATTGCTTTATTAGGCTGAACAAAACTACCTGTAATTCTGCAAAGCAGTCTACTTGTTTTATAAATTTCTTTAGTGTTGATATCTGTATAAACATTTTTGAAGTAATCATGTCTAACTTTTATAGCCATAACAACTTCTTCCATAGCAGCGTTCCCTGCTCTTTCTCCAATTCCGTTTATTGTTGCATGAACCTGTCTTGCTCCATTTTTTACGGCAGATAGGGAGTTTGCAACTGCAAGACCTAAATCATTATGACAGTGAACGCTTATCACCGCTTTGTCTATGTTCGGAACGTTATTTTTTATGTCGGCTATGAGCTGCCCGAATTCTTCTGGGATTGCATAGCCTACAGTATCTGGAACATTTATAGTTTTAGCTCCTGCTGCGATTACAGCTTCAAAGATTCTGTATAAAAACTCTCTCTCTGATCTAAATGCATCTTCAGCAGAAAATTCCACATCATCTGTAAAGTACTGGGCAAACTGAACTGCATCAACTGCTTTTTCCAAAACCTGATCAGGTGTCATTTTTAGTTTATATTTCATATGTATAGGCGAAGTGGCTATGAATGTGTGTATTCTTTTTCTTTCTGCATTTGCGAGTGCTTCACCTGCCCTTTCTATATCAGAGTGTAATGCCCTTGCAAGAGAACATACGGTAGAATCTTTTATTTCGTCTGCAACTCTTCTAACTGCTTCAAAATCACCTTCTGAAGCAGCAGCAAACCCTGCTTCTATAACATCAACACCTAACTTTTCTAACTGTTTAGCCATTGTTAGTTTTTCTTCAACAGTCATGGAAAATCCAGGTGCCTGTTCACCGTCTCTTAAAGTTGTATCAAATATGATTAATTTTTCCTTTTCCATATCAGCCTCCGTAAATAAAAATAAATAAAAAAAAGAGTATTGAAAATTCAAAAACTTAATTAAATTAAAATTTAAAAACAAAAAAATGATAATCAATACTATTTTACAGAAAAAATTGACATAAAGCTCAGTTTTTCTAAAACTGGGATGAATGGCAGAGGGTTTCGTTAGAAACCCTCAAATCCGTTGATCGTGAATCTGCTATACTATTACAGAGGTTTTCAAAATGACTGCAACTTTAGATAAAAAACAAAGAATAAAAGAAACTCTAAAAAAGACAAAAGAAAAACGCAAAAATCAAATCCCAAAAGTCTATCAGCTTAAAATCTCATACTCAAACTTAAACAATCAGCAAAAACAGTGGTTTGAAAAAGCATTTTTAGAAGCAAAATGGCTGTATAACTATTGCCTCGCAGATATAGAAAACAGACTAACCCCCAAAACAGAAAAACTAAAACAAATAGAAATCAAAACACCACAAGGATACGAAACAAGACAAATAACCTGTCTATCATCCCAAATGAAGCAATCAATATTAGACAGAATAAAGAAAAACCTGTTTGATTTATCAAAAGCAAAACAAAAAGGAATAAAAGTAGGAAAGCTCAAGTTTAAATCTGAATACAGGAACATACCTTTAAAACAAAATGGAATAACATTTAAAGTTCTAAAAAACAAAAACAGAATAAAAATACAGGGATTAAAAAAGCCTGTAAGAGTATTAGGATTACACCAAATCCCAGAAAACTGTGATATAGCAAAAGCAGAGCTAATAAAAAAGCCAGACGGATACTATCTAAACCTAACCTGCTATATAGACAAAAACCAGATAAAACAAGAA
>JALVEZ010000154.1 GCA_027030405.1 Hydrogenothermaceae bacterium
TCAGAGAAAGTGTAGAACGTATGATGAAGCTTTACTATCTGAATGCGAAATCAATAAATTCCATAACAAAAAGAATTTTAAAAACATTGACAGAGAAAGATGAGCTTGAACCATGTGAATTTATTGATGATGTTTTTGGAAGAACATCTACAGAATTAGAAGTCCTAAATATAGAAAAATTCGAAAAAAATCCTGTAAATATTCTAAAGGCATTCAAATATTATAAAGAACTGGGGCTTGATTTTTCTCCATCCCTTGAATACCTGATAAGAAAAAATGAAAAGAAGGTAAAAGAAAATATCGATGATCCAGATATGAAAAGAATTGTCCGTGAAATATTCGGTTCAGTTCAAAATCTACCGAAAACTCTCAGGAAGATGCAGGAATTCTTTGTTTTAGACGATCTTATTCCTGAATTTGGATATCAGAGATGTCATTTTCAGTATGATGCTTACCATAAATATACAACAGACGCCCACGCAATAAAAGCAGTGGAAATGCTTGAAAGCCTATACAAAATGGACAACCCAGAAAAGAAAAAGATGTTTGAACTGTATAAAGAGATAGAAAGAAAAGACCTTCTCATATGGGCTATATTCCTTCACGATATAGGAAAAGGACATAAGGCAGATCACAGTGTCTTAGGTGCAGAAATGTCTAAAGATATCTTAAAAAGGTTTGGATATTCAAAAAGAGATATAGATATAGTCAGCTTTTTAGTAAGACATCACCTTGATATGGCTATTATTTCCCAAAGAAGAAATATGCACGAACCAAAAGTTATAGAAGAGTTTGTAAAACTTGTAAAAAATAAAGAAATATTAAAAATGCTTACAGTTTTAACGTGGTGTGATGCAAATGCAGTAGGGCCAAATGTATGGAATGAATGGAAAGACAGACTTTTATGGGAGTTATTTACAAAATCAATGGAAATTTTTGATGTGAATTTATCTGTTGAAGAATTGAGTAAGAAAAGATTGGAGATTAAAAAAGATAAATTACAAAAGTTAGCAAAAGTTGAATTTGGTGAAGAAATGGCTCAAAAACTCTTATCAAGAATAAGTGATTATTACATAACCTCTACTCCTCTTGAGATAATAATGGAACATCTAAAATTAGAAGCTGAAATGTTAAAAATAGGAGATTATCAGATAACTTATAAAAATCAACTTGGCGTGGGACTTACACAGTTTTATATAGCACTTCAGGATGTAGAAAATCCGCTTCTTTTAATAACAGGAACTCTTTCAGCAATGAATATAAACATACTTTCCGTATATAGTTATAACAGAAAAGATGATTCTTTCTTACTTGATTTACAGGTTTCAACATCTTCACTTGAAGCACTTCCAGAATACAAAATAAAAGAGTTTTTAGATCTTCTTACCGAGGTTTTAGAAGGGAGAATAAAGCTTGAAGATTTAGAACAATCCAAAACGACAGGGTTCAGGGCAAATAGAATTCCACCTCCAACATTTGTTCAAATAGATAATAGAATGTCAGACAGTTATACAATATTTGATATTTCTGCAGAAGATAGGATAGGGCTTTTGTATGACATCATTAAGGTGTTTGATAAATTTAACATTTACGTCCATATTGCAAAAGTTTCTACACAGGGCGAAAGAGCAAGAGACGCTTTTTATGTTCGGACAAAAGATAAAAAGAAAATATACGATGAAGAGCTATTGGAAAAAGTAAAAGCAGAGCTTTTAGCAAATATAAAATCTGCAACAGCATAAGGATTATTTATTTTTCCGCCATATATTAAATGGTATAACTTTCTAAAGTTTTTTGACAAGGTTGCCGAAAAAACCCGAAATATTAACTGAAATAGGTGGAAAAATGAAAAAAGTTATAATTGTTGGTGGTGGGTATGGCGGAATTACTGCTTTTAAGCATCTTGCAGGGAATAAGGATTTGGAAATTACGGTTATAGATCAAAATCCTTATCATTTTTTACAGACAGAGGTTTATAACTTTATAGCAAATAAGTACATCATCTCAGACATAACAGTAGATCTTTTTTCATTTTCTGTTGGAGTGGGAACAAACACCTATTTTGTTAAAGATAAAGTTGTTGATATTGATTTTCCTAAAAATATTGTTCATACGGAGCATGGAAAATATCAGTATGATTACCTTATCCTTGCAGTAGGAAGCAGAACTTTCTTCCCTCCTATTGAAGGTTTAAGGGAAAACTCAAGCGGTGTAAAAACACTTACAAGAAGTTTAAATTTTAAACATCAGTTTGAACAAAAACTTTTAAAAAATATAAAAGATGAAGGATTATGTCCGTTAGACCATTCAGGGAATTTTAACATTGTTGTAGGCGGTGGTGGATTATCTGGCGTTGAGATAGCAGCAGAAATGGCTTATTATGCAAGGCAATTTTTTAGAAAAGCTGGATATATCTGCGAAGGTGTAAAAGTTACACTTGTCGAAGCTTCTCCAAGAATACTTAATGGTATAGACGACTTTTTAGTGGAAACAGCTATGAACAGACTTAAAGATTTAGGTGTGGAAATAATAAAAAACAAAAAAATTGTAAAAGTGGAACAAAATAAAGTTATATTAGAAAATACAAAAAAGATAAATATGGATTTTCTTATATGGACAGGTGGAATTGTAGGAAGCAGTCTTATTCCCAAACTTAAACTACCTCACAACCGTAGAGATCAGATCATTGTAGATGACTTGTATAGAGTAAAAGATATGGATAATGTTTTTGCAGTTGGAGACTGTGCAGAGATAAAAGATTTAGAAGAAGGAACCCCTCTTCCACCTACGGCACAAGTGGCAGTTCAGACAGGTGAAATCGTAAGTAAACATATAAAAAATATTATTTCTGGAAAAAAACCAGAACCTAAATCTGCAAAATTAAAAGGAATAGTAGCAGCTTTAGGTGGAGACTATGGGGCAGGAGTAATAATGGACAGTATAAAGGTGAAAGGATATCCCGCTTATTTACTGAAAGAGATGATATTTTTAAATTATAAATACCCTTTAAAGAAAACAGCAGTTAAAGGTTTTAAAGAAATTTTAAAAGGAAATGATAAAAAGATTTTTGTGGAAAATTTTGGAAATTAAAAAGGGGAATAAATCCCCTTTTATTTAATTAAGCAGCAACCTCTGCTTCTTTTACTTCTAATTCAACAACTGGGCCTTGCCATAAGCCGTGTTTTGTACAGTAACTCATAGCCTGTAATTTGAGTTTATTTTTAGTTGGAACAATGTAGAAATCTACTTCTGCCTGTGAACACTGGTTCCCTTGTGTTCCTGGAGTAAAAGTAGCTTGACCTAATAATGTATCACCATCCCATAATTGAACATATGCAATGTAATGATCAAAATCATCTGGATGGCAGTACTCTTCACCAACTTTAACTTTTACTTTGAATTTTTCACCTTTAACAGGTGTTCCTTCTGCGTGAACAAATGGTGAATGTCTGTCAATGTAATCTCTTTTTGCTTCTTTGTCTAATGTTGAGATATCAACATACTCATTAATTTTTGGCATGGATCTGACCTCCTGGTAGTTTTTTATTTTATGATATGAAATTATATTTTAATGCCTTAGAATCTGTAATGATTTATCTCATATTGATATATTTAGATAGTTGTAGATGAAATATCCTGCCACACCTGCCAAAAATCCTATAGTTCCTCCTACGATAACATCAAGTGGGAAATGTGCTCCCATATAAACCCGTCCGTAAGCGATTAAAAAAGCATAAATAGCAAAAAGAGCTATTAAATATAAAGGTGCGTAGAATATGATTACACCTAAAAGTGTAAATGCATATGCGGCATCTGCAGATGGAAAACTCTTTAATGTTACCTGTTCGAGGAGATGAACATTGTCTAAAAGTTTAGAAGGTCTTTTATGTCTGAATGTGAATTTTATTACAGGCATTAGAATTCCCGTTATTGCAAGAGATATAGCCAGATGAATAATTGCCTTCCAACCGCCTGTAAAATAAAAAAACGGTAAAAAAATGGGAAGTGAATATGTTTTTCCTAATCTAAAATAGTATTTATAAAATTTATCTAAAAATTTTGATCTGTGGTTATTAATCAATCTAAAAAGTTTAACATTCCATTTAATAGATGTTTCCCAGTCTGTTCTCATTGTTCACCTGCTTTAAAAAAGTTTGAAATAAATATCGGTCTAAATCCAAAATAATAACTACCTATTTTAAAGTCATATTCGAACATTTCCAAATGATAAAAACCGTTTTTTTGAATTTTATACGAAAATTCGTTGTTTTCTGTTATGATTTCTGGACTGTTTTCATGTTTTAAAATCTTCACTGCCTTTTTTCTTTTGAATTTGCAATAAATCTCTGTTCCTATCGGAACATTTTCTCCTAAAATAAATGTTTCATTGTTATATTTTCCAAAAATTTCAGCAGAATTCCGTTTGGTTTCATCTTTTAAAGAATAATCAATGGTGACATACAGATTTCCATTTTTTAAACATTCTAAAACATCTTCTTTGGTTTTCAGTTCTTTCTTTGAATAAACGTGGTTTTGTATCCATTTGAATCCCCCAATATATGAAGGTATTAATAGTCCATGTGTATGTTCCTGATAAACTACCTTTATATGAAGATCGAGACCACCTATAAGATTTTCTCCTCTTGCCCTTGAGAAGTATAAATCCATCCATTTTTCCATCGGTATAAGGCTGTTCCATTTATGAACAAGATTTCTTTTAAAAGGAAAAAGAAATATGTTTTTAAGAAGAACAGCTAAAGTTTTCTTCTTACTCCACACTATCGCATCTTTAGGTATGACTATTTCATACAAATAATCTTTTTTAAATTCTCCTTTCCATTTATAATGTTCAAACTCAAAATTGTTAGGATGAGAAATCACAGGAAGTTCTCCACCTAATAACAAAAGTCTTCCATCGTCGGTGTTTTTTTCGATACCTGCAAATATCTTTTCATCTTCAAAATGTTTATAATCCATATTGTTATGGTCGGTGATAAAGACAAAATCTATACCGTTTTCTTCAACGGCTTTTTTAATGTCGGAAGGTTTTCCTAAAGAATCAAATGAGAACTGTGTATGGACGTGAGCAATGACGAAATATTTTTTTATTTCTTTAGGAAATTCGGGAACTGAAAGAGAGTTTATTAACTCTTCTTTCTTTTTTATTTTTTTAACAGGTTTAAACTCAACATATACAATAAATATAACTATCAATAATAGAATTATTCCGATTACCGTCATCAATCACCTTTTATATTAATCCGTCTAATGCCTCTAAAAATATTTTGTTTTCTTCTTCTGTTCCGATAGATACCCTTAAATAATTATTAAACCCAAAAGCAGGTCTGACAATAACACCTTTTAATAAAAGATTTTTATATAGCATCTGTGCATCATTTGTTTTAAACATTATGAAATTCCCGTAAGTAGGGATAAAATGAATTCCCCTTTTTTCAAAACCTTCATAAAGCTGTGCTTTTCCTTTTTCGTTCTGTTCTACGCTAAAGTTTACAAATTTTTGGTCTCTTAATGCTTCTACTCCGGCAACCTGTGCAAGGTAGTTAACATTAAAAGGTTGTCTTACCTTTTCAAGAACAGAAATGATCTCTTTTTTGGCTATTCCATATCCTAGTCTTATTCCTGCAAGTCCGTATGCTTTAGAAAATGTTCTCAGGACAATAACATTTTTTTCAGGAATCTTAGGATTGATTATATCCACATAATGAAGTCCGTTTGGAACACCGTGTTCTTTTGCATACTCAAAATAAGCTTCATCTAAAACAACCAAAACATCATCAGGAACATTCTGTATGAACTGATTCATTTCTTCTTTTAGATTTGCTACGCCTGTTGGATTACAAGGGTTGTCTATAAAAATCACTTTTGTTTTTTCCGTTATTTTGTCCAAAAGTTTATTTAGATCCCTTGAAAAATCTTGTTCAATAGGAACTTCTCTGAATGTTGCACCGACAGCTTTTGATACGAGTTTATACACCACAAAAGAACCTTGGAATGCAAGTGCCTCATCATTTTCAGAAAGGAAAACTCTAGTAATCAGGTCTATTATCTCGTTTGATCCGTTTCCGAAAATGATCTGTTCAGGATCTGTTTCTAAAAAGTTTGATAACTCCTGTCTTAGATAGTAAGCTCCTCCATCTGGGTATCTGTTTAGATTTACTGCTTCTCTTTCGATAGCTTTTTTCACGAAAAGGGAACAGCCGTAAGGATTTTCATTTGATGCAAGTTTAATAATATTTTTTATTCCTAACTCTCTTTCTAACTCTTCTATCGGTTTTCCAGGCTTATACGGTTCTAAATCTTTTAGATATTCTGGAATTTTTAACATTTTTTTCACCTCTTTTTTAGCTTTCAAACTAATTATTTTATATTCTTTTGAACTTAATATAAAATATTAACCAAATCAATTTGATTCTGGAGGTCTTTTCTACTTGAAGAAAAAAGTGATCATATTAGGAAGTGGCCCCAACAGAATAGGACAGGGTGTTGAGTTTGATTATGCCTGTGTTCACTGTGTATGGGCTTTAAGAGAAGAAGGATATGAAGCAATAATGGTAAATTGTAATCCAGAAACGGTATCAACAGATTACGACACATCAGATAAATTGTTTTTTGAACCTATCGTTTATGAAGATGTCGTGAACATAATAGAAAGTGAAAAACCTGTCGGAGTAGTTGTCCAGTTTGGAGGACAAACACCTTTAAAACTTGCAGTTCCTCTCCAAAATGCAGGAATAAACATACTTGGAACATCTCCAGAAAGTATTGATATAGCAGAAGATAGAGAAAGATTTAGAGACCTCATCATCCAGTTAGATTTAAAACAGCCTGAAAGTGGAATAGCAAAATCAAAAGAAGAAGCAGTTCTTATAGCTGAAAAGATCGGATATCCTGTGTTAGTTAGACCTTCATATGTATTAGGTGGTAGGGCTATGAGGCTGGTTTATGATACAGCCGAACTCCTTGAGTATATAGAAGAAGCAGTGTATGTAACGGAAGACAAGCCCCTTCTGATAGACAAATTTTTAGAAGACGCAGTTGAGTTAGATGTTGATGCAGTTTCTGATGGGGAAGATGTTTTAGTTGGGGCAGTCATGGAACATATAGAAGAAGCAGGAATCCACTCTGGGGATAGTGCAACCTGCATACCACCTTATACCCTTGAAGATCAGTTGATAGAAAAAGTCAAAGAACATACCAAAAAACTTGCAAGGGCTTTAAATGTGTACGGTCTTATGAATGTTCAGTTTGCCGTAAAAGATGATGAAATTTATGTGATAGAAGTAAACCCGAGGGCTTCAAGAACAGTTCCTTTTGTAAGTAAAGCTATAGGATATCCTTTAGCAAAAATCGCTTCAAAAATAATTGTTGGTAAAAAGCTAAAAGAGATAGTTCCTGAAGTTTTTGAAATAAAAGAAAAACATCCTGCTTCTGATTTTGTGTCAAAAGAGTTTAAAAGATATTCTATTAAAGAAGTTGTTTTTCCATGGACAAGATTTCCTAATGTTGATCCTCTCCTTGGGCCAGAAATGAAGTCAACTGGTGAAGTTATGGGAATAGATAAAGATTTTGGTCTTGCTTTTTACAAAGCCCAGTCTGCAGCAGGACAGGATCTACCTGAAGAAGGTAACGTGTTCATCTCCGTGGCAGATAAAGATAAGCCAAAGATCATTCAGATGGCAAAAGATTTACAAAATTTAGGATTTAAGATATATGCCACAAAAGGAACATATAACTTTTTAAAAGAAAACGGAGTTGATGCAGTTTTAACAAGCAAACTTTCAGAAGAAAGACCGAATATCGTTGATAAAATCAGAAATGGAGAAATTCAATTAATCATAAACACACCGTCAGGAAAAAGGGAACGTTCAGACGCATATTACATAAGAAGGGCAGCAGTAATGCATAAAGTCCCTTATTTCACAACAGTAAGAGGTGCATACGCAGCAGTGGAGGCAATAAAATCTTACAAAGAAAAAGGTCTTGATGTTATGGCAATTCAAGATATGAACTTATAAAGGAGTAATCATATGATTAAATATACAGAAGCATTAAAAATCGTTTTACAAAATGTAAAACAGATAGGGCTAGAGAAAAAAGCATTAACGGAAGTTTTAGGAAGGGTTTTAGCAGAAGATATAATTGCAGATAGAGATAACCCTCCTGCAGATAACAGCGGAATGGATGGCTTCGCAGTAAAATATGAAGATATAAAAGGAGCCACAGAAGACAATCCAGCAGTTCTCAAGTTGGTTGGAGAAGCTAAAGCAGGAGGAGAACCACCGAAGATACAGAAAGGACAGGCGGCAGCTATTTATACAGGAGGACTAATCCCTGAAGGTGCTGATACCGTTGTTCAAAAAGAGCTTGCAAAAGTAGAAGATAACAAAGTCTTTATCTTTCAAGAACTTCCAAAAGGTGCAAATATAAGACCTCAAGGTGGAGATTACAAAAAAGGTGAAATTTTAATAAAAGCAGGAAAAACCATAAGACCTGCAGAAATCGGTATAATGGCTTCTGTAAATAAAGCCACCGTATATGTAAATCAAAAGCCAAGGGTTGGTATTCTTACCACAGGCGATGAGATCTTAGACATTGGCGAACCGATAACTTCAGACTCTCAAATAAGAACATCTAACACATATGCCCTTTATGCTCAGATTTTAGAAGCAGGTGCAGAACCTGTGATCATAGGTTTTGCAAAGGATAATCCAGAGGATATGATAAAAAAACTTTCCTATGCAAAGTCCTGTGATGTTTTACTTACCACAGGTGGTGTTTCTGTCGGTGAGTATGATCTGGTAAAAGATTTTGTTTGTGAGCAGTTAGGCGTAGAAATTCTTTTCTGGAAAGTTGCCCAGAAGCCAGGAAAACCTGTTGCTTTTGGAGTCTGGGGAAATGAAAAAGAAAAATTATTTTTCGGAATACCAGGAAATCCTGTGGCGTGTATGTTTGTTTTTGAAAGTCTTGTCAAACCTGCAATCAGAAAAATGATGGGATATTCAGAAATTTACAATCCTATTGTAAAAGCAAAATTAAAAAATGGATACAAAAGAAAGAAAGGTGATAGGCAAGAATTTATCAGAGTTTATGTTGAAAAGACAGATGATTGTTTTGTTGCAGAAGTAAAAGGAAAGCAAGGTTCAAACATTCTTACAGGAATGGTAAAAGCAAATGGTTTTGGAGTAGTTGATATAGGAGTAACGGAAATAAAAGAAAATGAAGAGATTACGGTAATTTTATTTGATACAAATTTTCTAATGATGGAAGAAGATAAAATTCAATTATAAACTGGAGAATTTAATGAACAAAACTGTAAAACAGGTGATTGCAGAACTTTTAGCTACAGGATTTTATGTAGGAAAACTTCCTTTTGCCCCAGGAACATTCGGAACACTGGTGGCAATCCCTCTTATTCTCATTTACTGGAACAAAGGACTTTTAGTTCAGTTTTCCATAACTATGGCAGTTTTTTTAGTAGGAATATGGGCAGCAACTGTTATAGTTGGCGATACAACAGGGGATACAGATAAAGCCCATATAGACCCTGATTTTGTTGTGATTGATGAAATCGCAGGATATATGGTTACAATGATTGCCATAGAACCTACCTTGATTCATCTG
>JALVEZ010000155.1 GCA_027030405.1 Hydrogenothermaceae bacterium
TGAAAATGAAGAGTACAGGGAAATTCAAGAACTTGCATTTGAATGGCTAAATAAAGGAGCTTTATTTAAAAGGGCTTGGGGATACTCAGGTAAAGACAGGCAGAAGTATAAAGAGCTTTTAGAAAAAGAGATACTTCCAAACTTTGAAAGACTAAAAAGGCAGTTTATAGAAGAAGATCTTTTCCAGCCCACCATCATTTATGGATATTATCCATGCAGAAGCGACCAAGACAGCATTCTGATTTTTCCTGAAAATGAGGGATGGTTTAAAGATGAAGACGCAAACAGGGAACCTCTGGAAGATATCATAGGCAGAGCAGAATTCGTGATGAACTTCCCGAGACAGAAAAAACCACCTTATAGATGTTTAGCAGATTATTTCCATCCTGATAGACACGACACTATAGCATTTTCAGTTGTTTCTGCAGGAACAAAGCTTTCCCAGTACGCAGAAAAGCTTTATAAAGAAGGAAAATATAAAGAGTATTACCTTGTCCACGGTCTTGGCGTAGAGCTTGCAGAAGCACTGGCAGAAATAGTTCATAAAAAAGTTAGAATAGAGCTTGGAATAGCAAAAGATGAAGGGCAATCTTTAAAAGATGTGAACTGGCAGATTAAGAAATATCAGGGGGCAAGATACTCTCCAGGATATCCAGCCTGCCCAGACTTAGAGCTTAATGAACCGATTTTCCAGCTTTTAAAACCAGAAGAATTTGGAATAACCCTTTCAGAAACTTACCAGATACACCCAGAGCAATCAACAGACGCTATAATTGTTTATCATCCAGAAGCTACATATTTTTCAATAGATTAAAAGGAGGAGAAACATTGGAAAGAAAAGCAAAAATTGGAGTCGTAACTATTTCAGATAGAGCAAGTCAGGGAATATATGAAGACATTAGCGGAAAAGCAATAATAGAGTATCTTGAAGAAATACTTACAAATCCGTTTGATGTTGTTTATAAAATAATCCCTGATGAACAAGATCTAATTGAAAAAACGCTTATTTATCTTGCAGATGTTGAAGAGTGTGACCTTATCCTTACAACAGGTGGAACAGGCCCTGCAAAAAGAGATGTCACACCAGAAGCAACAGAAAATGTCTCGGAAAAAATTATGCCTGGATTCGGAGAATTTATGAGACAGATATCATTACAGCAAGTTCCAACTGCAATTTTATCGAGACAAACAGCAGGTATAAGAAATCATGCTTTGATAATTAATCTCCCTGGAAAACCTCAATCTATAAAATTCACGTTGGAAAAAATATTCCCTGCAATTCCTTACTGTATAGACCTTATAGGAGGAGCATATCTGACAACTGATGAATCAAAAGTAGTGGCATTTCGACCCAAGAAAAAATAGTCAAGGAATGGTGTCCTCCAGCCGAAAGTTTTTTAGGTTGGAGGACATTAACTTGGAAAAAGAAAGAATAAACCTAATAGCAAGAGAAACTTTGAAATATATGGTGGAAAATCAGATACCTGTATCACCTGAAAATTATGAAAAATGGTTTAATGTATTTAAAGAAGCCATTTATTATGAAATCCCATTAACAGACTCGAATTTAAAAGAACTATTCAGGCAGAAATATCTTAGATTTGATCCTGTGAAATCCACAGACAATGTTCCGAAAAAATATGTTTACAGGGTATTAGACGATATAGATACATCTTTACTCGAACTTATCAATAAAGTAGAAGAAAAAGAAAGAAAAATAAAAGAAGAAAAAAAGATTATCAGGTTATCAGAAGATAAAGAAGTTGTATTAAAATTTGTAGACAACCTTGCAGAAGAAATCATAGACATCAAAGATGACTTGCAAAAAGAAAGAGTACTGATAGAAGAAGCAAAAGAGAGGGTAGCCACAACTAAAGTAAAAAGTTTATCAGTAATCCCAGGATTAAAAGATGGAATACAGTTTGAAAAAGATTTAAAAGCTCTGTTAAAAACACCAAAATCTGAATTTTGCATTCTCTATTTAAATGTTGACGACATGAAAATTTTAAATGAAAAATACGGAGAAGAAGCTGTAAATGCAATTCTAAAAAAGTTAGGAGATATTCTTCAAATACATCTTCCTGCAGAAACACCTATTTACTATATAGGAAATGGAGAATATGCCATACTTCTAAAATTTGTAGACAAAAAAAGTGCCGAAGAACTGGCAAATAAATTAAAAAATGTTATACAGAACAAAATCTTCAGATATGAAAGGTATAGTTTCAAAATAACAGTTACAATCGCTGTAGTTCAAAGAAAAAAACAAGACGATTACAACTCTTTACTTACAAGAATTCAAAAATGCATAGAAAAAGGAAAAAAGTCAGGAAAAAACTGTGTTGTCTCAGTATGATAAAAGCTTGACACAATCAATAGAAAATATAAATTTATCTAACATTTACTGCTATAATAAAAACAAAAAGGTTATTCACGATGGAAAAAGCTTATATCGATAGAATCAACGTCTATGGTTTTAAATCTTATGGTTTAAGAAAACTATCCATTCCTATCGGAGAAGGATTTA
>JALVEZ010000156.1 GCA_027030405.1 Hydrogenothermaceae bacterium
TTAGCATTTTGTTTTATGTTTTTATCTTTAAAAACTGCTGAAACCACTGCCACATTTTCACATCCAGCATCTAAAACAGACTGAATGTTGTTTTCATTTATTCCACCGATTGCCACAACAGGCTGAACAGAAGTCTTTAAAACCTTTTTAAGTTCTTCCAATCCTGCAACTTTCGCGTCTTCTTTGGTATCTGTAGGAAAAATACTTCCAAATCCAATGTAATCAACAGGAAGACTGTTTGCCTCTTTTACCTGCTTTAAATTTTTAGTAGATAATCCAACAATCTTATCAAAACCAATCAATCTTCTAACAACCTCAACATCTAAATCATCCTGCCCTACATGAACACCGTCAGCATTGATAGCCATAGCAACATCAACCCTATCATTTATGATTAAAGGTTTGTTGTATTTATCGCAAACCTTTTTTATCAGATTTGCTTCCTGATACATCTCCCTTGAAGATTTATGTTTTGCCCGATATTGAATAACATCAGCACCGCCTAAAATAGCCTGTTCAATGGCTTCTGCCAAATTCCTTTTTTTCAGTAAATTTTCATCTGTAATGACATAAAGGGATAGTTTTATATTTTTCATTAAATCCTCGCAGTGATTATGTAATGGTAAGGATAAGTTTCATTATCGATGTTTATATCTTTGAATTCTGCTTTTTCTAACTCTTTAGCAACTGCTTCTGGCTCTAATCTTTCGTGTAGAGGAGGCCCCTCTTCAGTCTCAATAGGTTTCCAGTCTATTACTATTAACTTTCCACCGTCTTTTAAAATCCTTTTAACTTCTTTCAAAAAGTTTTGTGGATGATGCAGTCCGTGGAACACATTTGCTACTAAAACTCTGTCTGCAATTTTATCTTCAATAGGAACTTTGTTTTCTTCAGATAAAACAGGTTCTATATTATCTAATTTTTCTTTTTTAACCTTTTCTTTCAATATATCCAACATCTCAGGCTGAATATCAGCTCCTATAATTTTTACGTTAGGAAATCTTTTTGCAACGGGAATAGCAAAATAACCCGTTCCAACTCCAATATCTACAAAAACCATATTTTCAAATGGTTCTAATATTTTTATAAAATCTTCTATATTCTGCCATTTCTGCCTTTCTGGTTTATCTAACTTATGGGCATGTTCGTGGTGGAATTTATGTGCCATATTACTCCTCCTGACCGAATAGAGCATTTACAAATGCTTCAGGATCAAAAGGTTGTAAATCATCAAGTCCTTCACCAACCCCGATAAACTTTATAGGTATTTTTAGTTCCATACATATAGGTATGATTGCTCCACCTTTTGATGTTCCATCTAATTTTGTGATTATAATGCCTGTTACATCAGTTGCTTCTTTGAATGTTTTCGCCTGATTTATTGAGTTCTGTCCGATAGTTCCGTCTAAAACAAGCAGTGTCTCACAAGGCTGATTAGGAGAGAACTTCTGAATTGTTTTCTTTATTTTTTGAAGTTCTTTCATAAGGTGTTCTTTTGTATGTAATCTTCCTGCCGTATCAACTAAAACAACATCATCTCCTCTGCTCTTTGCACTGTTTACAGCATCAAAAACCACTGCTGAAGGATCTGCACCTGGCTGGTGTTTTACAATTCTTACACCTACTCTTTCAGCCCAGACTTCCAACTGGTCTATAGCAGCGGCACGGAAAGTGTCAGCAGCAGCTAAAACAATACTTTTTCCTTCCTTTTTTAGCATATATGCTAACTTTCCTACTGATGTTGTCTTTCCACTTCCATTTATTCCTAAAAAAAGAATAACATCGGGCTTTTCGCCTGAAAGATTCAGATCCCCTTTACATCCCTGTAAGATTTTTAATAATTTTTCTTTTAAAAGTTCTTTCAGTTGTTCTCCATCTTTTAAACGTCTTTTTCTGCTTTCTTCTCTTAGGAAATCTATTATCTCTGTAGTTGCTTTAAGTCCTACATCTGCCTTTAGCAGAACCATTTCTATTTCTTCAAAAAGTTCTTCATCTATTTTTTTTGCAAAAGATATTTCACTTAAACCTTGAGAAAATTGCTCTGTTGTTTTCTTCAAACCTTCTTTTAATTTCCGATATACAGCTTTGAACATTTTTGGACTCCTGTATGAATTTTGTTATACAATAATTTTATCATTTTAAACAAAAATTTTGTTCTAACCGATAAAAACAATTATATTTATTTTGAAAGTTAGAAAGGGAGGAAAAAATGAAAAAATTATTATTAAGTTGTTTGGGGTTAATTTTTATTTTTAGTTTCAGTTATGGAAAAGGATATATAACTACAGAATTAATAGATGAAGCTCAAAATTCTTTGAAAATAGCTTATGAGGCAAAATGTGAACAATTTGCTCCTTATGAGTACTCAAAAGCTCGCGCATATTATGAAATATCCAAGATGGAAACATCTAAAGGAAATTTAAAAGCAGGTAAAGCAGCAGCTTTAAAATCAATAGAATGGTCTTTAAAGGCTATTTCTAAAAGATATAAAAAGGGGGATTAATATGTTAAAAAGGGGTTTATTAGTAGGAATCTTATCGGCAGGAGTTTTGACTTCTTCTTGCTCTGAAAAATTTGCTCAAAATGAAAATTCTGATTTAATGTCAATATATAATCCACCAATTGAGTTAGAGAAAAGTGTAGAACCAGAAAAAGAATTAATTACAGAAAAAAATCCAGAGCCTAAAAAACAAAAAGAAGTAAGTAAGGCACCTGAAAAAGATGTCAAAAAGATTAAAAAAGAACCAAAAAACCCAAAACCAGCAAAAAAACAAAAAATAGTCAAAAAAGTTCCATCTACAAAATATGAAAAAATAAAAGAAGAAATTTCCAAATTACATAAACTTTATGCTACTGAATGTGCTCCTGAAGAGATTGCATTTGCTGAGGCATATCTTGAATCTGCAGATGGTATTAAGCTTGAAAATGAAATTGCCCATGTAAATAAGATAGATAAACTTATTTTCTTACAAAAAGCAGAAGTTTATGCTTCATTAGCAAGGGATAAGGTTTATAGTGATGTTGATAAAGATGGAGTTCCTTGTTATCAGGAAGTGGCTGAAGGATCAAATCCTAATGTTTCTGATTTAAAAAATGTTGAAAAAGAAAATAAGCAAATAAAAAAATCGGTGATGAAATATAACCAGAGTTGGTCTAAAAAAGAAAATGTTAAGAAAAAAGGCTGGCAATCTTTAAAGATACATGCAAGAGTTCATTTTGAGTTTAACAAAGCTGATATTAAAAAAGAATATCTTCCGTATCTAAATGTGATAATAAGACATCTTAAAAATAATTCAAAGCTTTTAGTAAAAATAATCGGCTATACAGACAATATTGGGCCAAAATCTTACAATGATAAACTTGCAATGAAAAGAGCTAAGGCAGTTAGAAACTATCTTATTAAACACGGTATTTCTCCAAAGAGAATAGAAATTCTTGGAAAAGGAAAAGCTGACTATCTCTTTGATAATAAAAATGAACTTAACAGATTTACAAACAGAAGAGCAGACTTTTTTATAATGGAACCAACACAAAAAGAAGGAGCGTAATATTTGGCATCAGGGAGGACTCACGACTTAATAAATCTGGTTGCGTTTCCTCCCATTGTTTATTATTTAAAGCCTGATAATTTCTGGGCATTTACAGCTGGCTATCTTGCAGGAACATTCTTTTTAAGTCCAGATAATGATCTTTATCATTCACACCCAAATAAAAGATGGAAGTTCTTAAGGTTTATATGGAAACCATACGTTATTTTATTTTCTCATAGGGGCATATCCCATATGCCTATTTTTGGTATTCTTACAAAATTGATTTATCTTGCAGTTGTTTTTTTAGTTTTTTATTTTCTCTTATCTATTTCTTTACACTTCATTTATCCTGAAGGAGAAAAATTTCTTTATAAGAATTTTCATGAAAAAAGTTCAAATTTAGAAAATTTTATTCAAAATCCTTTCGTTATTTCATTTTTAGTAGGATTATTTTTATCAGAGATTGTTCATATTATTACTGATATACTGTATTCTAATATGAAGAAACTAAAACTAATAAGGTAAATTTTATGAAATTTAATACTATTCCACTTTTTAAAGTATTTGGAATTCAGATAAATCTGGATTACAGTTGGTTTATAGTTTTCTTTCTTATAACATTTACGCTGGCAGTTGGGTATTTCCCGTATTATTATCCTGGATATAACATACTTGTTTATTGGATAGCTGGAGCTGTTTCGGCAATACTTCTTTTTGCATCAGTTTTAATTCATGAATTAGCCCATTCGTTAGTTGCACTGCATTACAAAATCCCAGTTAGAGAAATCAACCTGTTCATCTTCGGTGGCGTAGCTATGATAGAAGAAGAGCCACCTTCTCCGAAAGTTGAATTTAGAATAGCTATCGCTGGCCCTGTAATGAGTTTTATTTTAGGAACGTTTTTTTATATATTGGTTTTGATCTACCCTCAAGATGATCTTTTAAATGGAATACTGAACTACATGATGATAGTAAACTATATCATTGCATTTTTTAATCTTGTTCCTGCATTTCCTTTGGATGGTGGTAGAATCTTAAGGGCGATTATCTGGTCAAGATCATCAAGTATACTAAAAGCTACAAAGGTAAGCAGTACAACAGGAAAGTTCTTTGCTTATTTTTTAATATTTATTGGTCTTCTTTCTTTTATCGAAGGAAGTTTTATAAATGGGATATGGTATATTCTAATCGGTCTTTTTCTTTTACAGGCTGCAAAAGCATCTTATGAACAGACTAAACTTTCAATCATACTTTCGAAATATAAAGTCGAGCATTTTATGAGACCGATAAAACCTGTCCTTTATAACGAAACGGTTCATGATGTAATGACTCATTATGTTCCTTTTTTCCATCTAAAAACTGTTCCGATTATAGGAGATGATGGAAAGTACTATATTGCAGATGTTGAAGATATACTTGCATTGCCGAGGGAAAAATGGCACGAAATTCCAATTATTCAGGTTGCAAAACCAATAGAGATATACGTTTCACCTTATGATCCGTTGATAAAGGCTAAAAAACTTATGGATAATTTTAATTTAGATGAATTACCTGTTATTTATCAAAATACATTTTTAGGTATAATTAAGAAAGAACCTATAGAATCACTAATTCAAGAATTTATAATCAAGGAGATGGCACATGAGCAACGTCGTTAAAATTTTACTTTTTTTACCAATAATTTTTATATTATATTCCTGTCAGGATCTTCCTAAAGAAGCGTATCTGATAGAAAAATATAAGATAGCCGGCGTGGTTGATATAGATCCAAAAATAAAAGACAAATGTGAAGGAACACTTTTTATCATAGTTAGGAAAGGAGCTTCACCTCAGCCTTTAGCAGTAAAAAAGATAACTAATCCTTCTTTCCCAGTAAAGTTTTCCATTACACCTGCTGATGTCTTAATGGAGTCAAGGATAAATGAATTTGGAGATAAACTTATCTTAATGGCAAGGATTTCAAAATCAGGTTCTCCAATGCCTCAAAAAGGAGATTGTGAATCTCCTGCAATAGAAGTTGAAGCAGGAACAAAAGATATAAAACTTATCATAAATTCAATAAAAGAATAAAGGAAAGTTCGTTGAAGGTATTTATTGTAATAACAGGTTCAGAATTTGTTGAAGGTAGAAAATTAGAAAAAAACAGTAATTTTATCGCAAGGGAATGTTTTGAAAGGGGGCTTGATGTTGTTTCTATCGGTATAGTTGGAGATGACCTGTATAGAATAGAAAATCTTTTGAGATATGCTTTAGATAGGGCTGATATTGTTATCGTAAGTGGTGGATTAGGCCCGACATCTGATGACTTGACCAGAGAAGCCATTCAAGAGGCAATAGGTGTTCCATTAATTTATAACGAAGAATGGTTGAAGAAACTTAAAAGAGAGTTTAAAAAATTAGGTAAAGAGTTCACCCAAAATATTAAAAAGATGGCACAAATTCCGTTAAAAAGTAAACCAATACCAAATCCTGTTGGAAGGGCTTTAGGTTTTATAAAAGTTTTAGAACAAACAAAAGCTGTTGTAGCAGTTCCAGGCGTTCCTGAAGAGATGAAACCTATGGTGATACAGGCTTTAGAAGATTTAGGATTTAAAGAGAAAAAAAGATTATCCCATCTTTTCAGGACATTTGGAATAGGAGAGGCAAAAATAGATGAAATCCTGCACGATATAGATAACAAATCAATAACCGCATCTGCGAAAGGCGTTGATATATTTATTTCAGACACAGAAAAAGAGTTTTTAGAAAACAAGATCAAAGTTATAAGAGAGAGATTGAAAGATTACATATATGCAGAAGATAATATTGAGATGGAAGAAGTTGTCGGAAAACTTCTTAAAGAGAATAATCTGACTATTTCTACTGCAGAGTCCTCAACAGGTGGACTTATTGTCGCGAGACTTGTAAATGTTCCAGGTTCGTCTGCTTATGTGATGGCAGGAATTGTTTCATATTCCAATGAAGCAAAAATGAATATTTTAGGTGTAAAAAAAGAAACCCTTGAAAAATACGGGGCGGTTAGTGAACAGGTAGCAAAAGAGATGGTGGAAGGGACAAGAAAGCTAAATAAAACAGACCTTGCTGTAAGTGATACAGGAATAGCAGGGCCTACAGGGGCTACAAAAGATAAGCCTTTAGGTCTTCATTATATAGGGTTTACAGATGGAAAAACCACCACGGTAGATAGAGTAGTATTTCCTGGAGAACGAAACTATGTAAGAATGTATATCTCCCAGTATGCATTAAATCTGGTAAGAAAATATCTGTTAAAGAAAGGTAGTTAATTGAATAAAGTAGTTGAAATAGAAAAAATTGTTTACGGTGGAAAAGGTTTAGCAAGAACAGATGAAGGAATAATCTTTGTTCCTTATGTTCTTCCGAAAGAAAAGGTTGAAATTAAGATTATAGATCGTAAAAAAAATCTTATATTTGCAAAACCTCTTCAAATAATAGAGAAAAATCCTAACAGAATAGAACCAGAATGTCAGTATTTTGGTATCTGCGGAGGATGTCAGTTCCAACACACAAGTTACGATTATCAAATAGAACTAAAACAAGATATTCTAAAAGAAACATTCCAGAGGATCGGAAAGATTCAGGATGTTAAGATTTCACAGACCATTCCTTCTCCTTCACAGTTTTTTTACCGAAATAAAACGCAGTTAAAAGTTGATAAAAAGAATGTTGGTTATTTTATGGAAGAATCACATCATGTTGTTGATATCAACAGATGTATTCTTTTAAAAGAAGATATTGCAAATGCTCCTGAAAATCTTAAAAAATTAATAAAAAAATTAGAAAAAAAGCCTGAAGAAATTCATCTTTTTTCAAATCTGAGAAATGAAATAGTTATGAAACTGATATATAAAAATCCACCTAAGAATTTTCCGTTTTCTTTAAACAAGATTCAGGAGATAACAGACCTAAACATAAGAGGATTTGGGATTTATAAAGCAGGGAAATTTCCAAGACTGAGAAAATTAGAAGGGAAGAAATTTCTTTACGAAAAAGTTGGAGATATAAAATACAGAATAAGCATAGATTCGTTCTTTCAAGTAAATATTTTCCAATATGAAAATATAATTAATGCAGTTATTGATGAAATAAAAGATGAAGGATATAACTCTGCCGTTGATTTTTATTGTGGTGTAGGGACATTCACAATTCCAGCATCAAAATATGTTGAAGAGATTGTTGGGATTGAGATAAATAAGTCTGCCGTAGAAGATGCAGTTGAAAATGCACAGAGAAATGATATTTACAATGCAACATTTTATCAGGCAGATAGTTCAGAAGCTATTGAGCTTTTAGAAGAAATAAATCCTGAACTGGTTATCTTTGATCCTCCCCGTTCTGGACTTACAAAGGAAATAATAGATTCAGTTTCAGGTCTGCCAGATCTTAAAAAGATTATTTATGTATCCTGTGATCCTACAACCCTCGCAAGAGATATAAAACTTTTTAAGGAAAGAGGAATCACTCTTGAAAAACTCAAAATGATAGATATGTTCCCTCAAACATATCATATAGAGAGTATTGCAGTCTTAGCACCTGATTAATCTTTTTTATCTCTTAAAAACAGATAACAAAAACCTGCTAATGTGGCCGAGCCTATCAATATGAAAATATGGACAAATAACGAAGCCACTAAAGCATTTTCCTTATCAACACCCATCAGAATAAGAATCCCAGCATATCCTGCTTCATAAGTCCCCAGTCCGGCAATACCATTCACAGGTAAAACTGTTGTTAAGTCTCCTGCAGCTGCTGCAACAAAAGCCTCTTTAAACGAAAGTTGGACAGATGGAGGAAGAATAAAATAAAATCCTATAAATTTAAACACAAAAGTTATAAAAGAAAGTCCATAAAGAACCCACAGATTTTTCAGGGAAAGGACGTTTTCGTGAAATTTTTTTATTTTTTCGTGTTTTATGAACGATATTAAAAATTTAAAAATATAAAAACTGAAAGGCATCAAGAAAAAAACGGGGATAGCCAGATACCACATATCTTTATAGATAAGATATGATATGAAAAAAACGGAAAAAAGAGCAATTGCATCAAATATTCTGACAGTAAAAAAACTTAAAGTTGTTTCACCCATATCAACATTTTCTTTTTTTAGCATGTAAAAGAAAGACAGCTCTCCTGTTCTGAAAGGAAGAAAAATGTTGAAGACTGTGTTAAAAGAGGTGATTTTAAATAGCTTCTTAAAATCTTTAATACTTAAAGTAAGTTTCCATCTATAAGCCCGAGTCAAATAAGATAGAACATAAAAAAAGTATGCAATCGCTATAGAACCGATACTAAGCTCTGTAAAAAACTGAGCAATTTTATCAAAACCAACAACAATATAAAAAAGATAAATGAACCCTATAGTTATTCCTATGGATACTAAGAGTTCAAATATCTTAACCAGTTTCTTATTCAATTCAAAACCACTTACTGATTTTTATTTTTTTCAGCAGTTGATTCTTCAATTTCTTCGACAGGTTTTCTGACAATTTCCTTTATCAGATAAGGACGCTTACCTTGAGACTCGTAATATGTTCTTGTGATTAGTTCTGCAGTAATTCCCGTTGATATAAGAATAATACCTGTAAGTATAAGTAAGATAGAGAATAAAAGAAGTGGTCTTTGACCTATATCGTGACCTGTAAGTTTTAATCCGATAAGATAAAGAAGTAGTAAAATTCCAATACTCATAAGGATAAGACCGAATCCACCAAAAACCCTTAAAGGTTTTGTTCTGTAATCCAGTAAGAATTTAACAAGGAAAAGATCTAATATAACTTTAAATGTTCTTGAAATTCCATATTTTGATTTTCCATACATTCTCGGATGATGCTTAACAGGAATTTCTGTAACTTTAGCACCTAAAGGTTTTGCCAGTGCAGGTAGAAATCTGTGCATCTCTCCATAAAAGTCCAGTTCTTTTGCCACTTCTGCTCTATATGCTTTTAATGAACATCCGTAATCGTGAAGATGAACACCTGTAACTTTAGATATAAGCCAGTTT
>JALVEZ010000157.1 GCA_027030405.1 Hydrogenothermaceae bacterium
ATTAAATCTGACCTCCTTAAAAGAAGGATATGCAGGAATTAAAGAACCTGCAGGAAATCCTTTTCCTTTAAACCAGATAGATGTTATTGTTATCCCTGCTGTAGCTTTTGATAAGCGTGGACATCGCTTAGGCTATGGTAAAGGATACTATGACAGACTTTTATCTAAAACAGATGCTCTAAAAGTCGGATTAGCTTATGATTTTCAAGTTTTAGAGCAAATACCTGCTGAGGTGCATGACATTCCTGTGGACTTGATAGTAACGCCGAAAGGAATAATATACACCTCACAAGAGCAGAATAAAAAGGAGGAGCAGTAAAATGATTGAAATTATAATAGGTATATCAGCAGCGGCTGCAGGTGGAGCAGCTGGATTTGTTGGATGTAAAACAACAATAGGAAAAAAAGTTAAAGAAGTTGAAGAAAAAGCAAAGAAAATATTAGAAGAAAAAGAACTGATAGAAAAAGAAGCTAAAAGAGAAGCTGAAAAAATTCTTAAAGAAGCTGAAAGAGAAGCAAAAATGAAAGCTTCTGAAATAATCAGAGAAGCTGAATCTTTAAAACAAAATCAGGAAATCATTATTGAAAAAGAACTCCTTAAAAGGAAAAGAGAGTTAGAACAGGAATTCAAGAAAGAAAGAGAAGAACTTCAAAATCTTGAAAAAACATTGATAAGCAAAGAAGCTAAATTAGAAAAAAGATTAGCAAGAATAGAACACAAAGAGGAAGAAATAGAACAAAGAGAGAAAGAAGTAAGAGAACTTCAGGCAGAGATAAAGAAAATCCAGGAAGAGATAAAAGAAAAAGAACAAAAATTAAAAGCTGCAGAAGAACAGTACATACTTGAACTTCAAAGAATAGCAAGTATGACTAAAGAAGAAGCAAAAAATGAACTTATGAGAAAAGTTGAAGAAGAAGCAAGACTTGAAGCAGCTAAACTTATGAAAGATATCGAAGAAGAAGCCAAAAAAGAGGCAGAAAAAGAAGCGAAATGGAACCTTGTCACTGCAATTCAAAGAATGGCACCAGAAGTAACAACTTCTTATACTGTATCTGTTGTTGATCTTCCTAACAACGATTTAAAAGGAAGAATTATTGGTAGAGAAGGTAGAAACATCAGAGCATTTGAACTTGCAACAGGTGTCGATCTTATTATTGATGATACACCTGACATTGTAACAATATCATCATTTGATCCTCTAAGAAGAGAAATTGCAAAAGAATCTTTAGATAGACTTATATCTGATGGTAGAATCCATCCAGGAAGGATAGAAGAAGTTGTTGAAAAAGTAAAAGAAGAAATGGATGCCCATGTAAGAAAAATCGGTGAAGAAACCTGTTTAGAACTTGGATTTACTGATGTTCATCCTGAACTTTACTACTATATAGGAAAACTAAACTATAGAACATCTTATACTCAAAATGTTCTTTTACACACAAAAGAACTCGGCCTGGATGAGAAAGCTGCAAGAAGAGGCGGTTTAATGCACGATGTTGGTAAATCTATATCTCATGAAGTAGGTGGAGCACACTCAAAAGTAGGTGCAGAACTTGCTAAAAGATACGGAGAACCTGATGTTGTGATAAACGCAATTCTCTATCACCATAATGATGAACCTGCCAGATATCCTGAAGCTGTCTTAGTAGCCGCAGCTGATGCTTTATCAGCAGCAAGACCTGGAGCAAGAAGAGAAGCTTTACAGTCATACATTAACAGACTTGAAAAAATTGAAGCAATTGTTAACTCTTTCGAAAATGTTGAAAAATCGTTTGCTATACAGGCAGGTAGAGAAGTTAGAATTATTGTTAACTCTGAAAAACTTTCAGATGAGGAAGCATACTTACTAACTAAAGAGATTGCTAAAAGAATAGAAAACGAAGTTCAGTTTCCAGGACAGATAAAAGTTACAACAATTAGAGAATCAAGATTTGTTGAAGTGGCAAAATGATATAAAATTATATTATAAATAAATTTTTGGGGAATTTAAAATGGAAATTATAAAAGCACATGGGAAAGTAAATTTAGGATTATGGGTGATAGGAAAAAGACCAGATTCTTATCACGAAATTTATACGTTGTTCCATACAATTGATCTGCACGATAGAATCTTTATAAAAGAGGCGCCTTTGTTATCTGTAAAGGCGTCTTCACCTTTTGTTCCTGAAGGTGAAGAGAATATAGTTTTTCAGGCAGTTAAAAAGTTTGAAGAAATGACAGGGATTCCGCAAAACTATGAAATTTTCATAGAGAAGAATATTCCTGTAGGAGCAGGATTAGGTGGTGGAAGTTCAGACGCAGCTGCTGTTCTTTTAAAACTAAACGAGATAAATCAATACCCATTGACGGAAGAAGATCTTTTTAAAATTGCTAAAGAGTTAGGGGCTGATGTTCCATTCTTTTTAAAAGGTGGATTTGCAGTAGGTGAAGGAATAGGTGAAAAATTAACGTTTTTAGAAAAAAAGATAGATCAGGAAATTTTCATCATATATCCAAACGTTCAGGTTTCCACAGAAAGAGTATACTCAGCATTAACAGAAAAATTCTTGACAAAAAAAGAAGAAATTCCTATAATAGATATTCTATTAAGTGAATACGGTGAGGAAGAAATCATTTCCAATATGGAAAACAAATTAGGAGAAGTTGCTAAAGAACTTTATCCTGAATTACAGGAAGTGATGAATACCCTTGAATATCTAGGGTATAAGCCTCATATAACAGGCAGTGGAAGTGCTATTTTTGCATTCGGAAAACCTGATGAAAGACTTGAAAATATCTGTAAAGTTAAAAACTGGAAGTTATTTACAACAAAGTTAATTTAAGGCATTGGGGAGTAGTTCAGCTGGCAGAACACCGGGTTTTGGACCCGGGTGTCGCAGGTTCGAGTCCTGCCTCCCCAGCCATTTCTCATAGCTAATCTGGAGGAAAAAATCTTTGAGCAAGCAATTAAAGCTGATTAGTGGAAACTCTAATCCGTCTTTTGCAGAAGAAGTTGCTGAATATTTACATACACCACTCAGCGATACATTAGTCACAAAGTTTAGTGATGGTGAAATTAGAGTTCAGATAAAAGAGAACGTTAGAGGTGCTGATGTTTTTGTTATTCAAAGTTTAAATCCTCCAAATATTAATGACAATATAATGGAACTTCTTTTGATATTAGATGCATTAAAAAGATCTTCTACACATAGAATCACTGCTGTAATTCCCTATTTTGCATATGCCAGACAGGATAGGAAGGATAAACCGAGAGTTCCAATCAGTGCAAAACTTTTGGCAGATATTATTCAAAAGGCAGGTGCAAACAGAGTTTTAACTGTTGATCTACACTCAGCTCAGATTCAAGGATTTTTTGATTGTCCTGTTGATAATATTTATGCTTTACCCGTTATCTTAGATTACTTAAAAGGAAAAAATTTAGAAGATATAGTGGTTGTTTCACCTGATGCAGGTGGCGTTGTAAGAGCAAGATATCTTGCTAATAAGCTAAATGCAGGATTGGCTATTATCTATAAAAGAAGACCAGAACCTAATGTCGTCGAAACATTAGATGTTATCGGTGATATTAAAGGTAAAAATGCCATCATTATAGATGATATTATCGATACTGCTGGGACAATCGTTGCTGCTGCAGATATGTTAAAAGATAAAGGTGCTAAAAGTATAATAGCAACATGCACACATCCTGTATTTTCAGGGCCAGCTTTAGATAGATTAAAAGGTTCATGTATTGAAGAAGTTATAGTAACAAACACAATCCCATTAAGAGATACTATAGATAAAGTTAAAGTTTTGTCAGTTGCAAACTTAGTTGGAGAAGCAATAAAAAGAATAAATATAGAAAGTTCAGTAAGTTCACTGTTTGTATAAGGAGGTTAAAAAAGAAAATGATTCAAACAATTGAGTGGAAAGCAATACCAAGAGAAGCTGGAAAGAAAAGTGAAGTAAAACAGTTCAGAAATAAAGGTTATATCCCTGCAGAGATTTATGGAAAAGGACATGAAAATTTCCACGCATATATACCTAAAAAAAGTGTTTTATCTAGACCACACGGGACTTTTTTAATTAATCTTGTGGTTGAAGGTGAAGAAGAGCCTAAAGTATGTATCTTAAAATCAATTCAGTATAACTATTTAGGCGATGAACCTATTCACGTTGACCTTTATGAGGTTACATTCGGTGTTGAATTGGATGTTGAAGTTCCAATTGAATTAGTCGGAACTCCTAAAGGTATTGAATTTGGCGGATTACTCGAACAACATTTACATACTTTATTAGTAAGAACTGTTCCGAGACAGATACCTGAAGAAATTAAAATCGATGTATCTAACCTTGATATTGGAGACGTTTTATACGTAAGAGATATTACTCCTCCTGAAGGCGTTAAGATTTTAACTCCTCCTGATGAAGTTATTGCAACGGTAAGTGAACCTGAAGAAGCTGTTCTTGAAGAAGAAGTTCCAGGTGTTGAAGAAGAGGTTACTGAAGAAACAGTTGAATAATGACCTGAATGATTAAAGCAATTATCGGATTAGGCAATCCAGGAAATCAATATAAATATACACGCCACAACATCGGTTTCATGATAGCCGATGCTGTGGCTTTTTCATTAAAATGTAGAAAATATAAAGAAAAATGTTTTTCTCACATTTATGAGTGCCCTGAACACGATCTTATTATTGCAAAACCGCAAACATATATGAATAATAGCGGTGTTGCTGTTAAAAATATATTAGAAGAATACAACTTAAAGCCTGAAGAAATTTTAGTGGTTTATGATGATTTGGATCTGCCATTAGGAACTGTAAAGTTGAGAACAAAAGGTTCCAGTGGAGGACATAACGGTTTAAAATCTATTATACAGTACATAAAAACTGAAAATTTTCCTCGTCTAAGAATAGGAATAGGCAGACCTAAACGAAAAGAAGAAGTTGTTGATTATGTTCTTTCACCATTTAAAAAAGATGAGCAGATAATAGTTGAAAAGATTGTTGCACATGCCACTGAATGTATTCAGAATGTGCTAAAATATGGTATTAAAAAATCATTAAATTTTTGCAATAAAAAAATAATTTAGACTATCCTTGCTTTCTACAAAAAGTAGAAGGCTGATAAATCAACCAAAAGGAGGTATCGCAGATGCGACACTATGAAACAGTTTTTGTACTGAAACCTACGCTTTCGGAAGAAGAACTTTCAAAGAAAGTAGAGGCAGTTAAAGAAGTTATCACCAAAGAAGGTGGAGAGATCTACAACGAAGACAAATGGGGAAGAAGAGAACTTGCTTATCCAATTGAAAATTTCAACTCTGGGTATTATTTCCTCATAAACTTCAAATCTGAAAACACTCATATTCCTGCAAAGCTTGAGGTATTTTTCAACCTTGACGAAGATTTCATCAGATATTTAACATTCAAAATCAATCCACCAAAAGAAGAAGCTAAGGAAGAGAAAACTTCAGAAGAAGCTACCGCTGAAAGCAAGACTGAAGGAGAATAATTATGTTAAATAAAGTCTTTTTAATTGGAAGATTAACACGAGATCCAGAAATAAGATTTTTACCAAGTGGTTCTCAGATAACTTCATTTTCTATTGCCGTTAATAGGGCTTATAAAACAAAAGACAGCGATGAATGGAAAGAAGAAACTTATTACATTGATATTGATACATTTGGATATTTAGCTGAAAGACTTGGGAAACAGCTTTCTAAAGGAACCCAGATCCTTGTTGAAGGAAGTCTCAGACAGGATAGATGGGAAACTCAAACTGGTGAAAAAAGAGCAAAAATTAAAGTTGTTGCAGATAAGGTAAATATCTTATCAAGTAGAGCAGCTGCTCAACAGGAAGAACCAGAAACAATTCCAGAACCAAAAGAAACAGAAGACTTTTCTTCTGATGAAGATGTACCATTTTAAAAATTTAAACGGAGGTAATAAAATTGGCTAACGAAAGAAGACCATCAAATAAACCTTTTTATCAAAAAAGAAAAAAATATTGTAAATTCTGTGCAGAAGGAAAAGAACCAGACTACAAAGACCCTCAAATGTTAAGACAGTTCATTTCAGAAAGAGGAAAAATTATACCGAGAAGAATTTCAGGAACCTGCGGAAAACACCAGAGAAAACTTACTGTGGCTATTAAAAGAGCAAGACAACTTGCTTTATTGCCATATGTAATCGTTTAAAGTAAAAAAGGAGGTTTAGAGTAAATGAAAGTTATATTAGCTAAAGATGTTGAAGGCTGGGGAACAGTCGGTGATATTATAGAAGTTAAAAGAGGTTTTGCAAGAAATTACTTAATACCAAAAGGTTTAGCATACGAAGCAACTGACAGTAACATCAGACAGATACAGGAAATTTTAAGACAAAAATCAAGAAAATTACAGAAAGAAAAAGAAAAAGCATTACAGATTGCAGAAAAGTTAAAAGGGTTAGAAATTGTAATAACAAGACCTGTTGGAACTACTGGAAAGCTCTTTGGATCGGTTACAACTTCTGATATAGCAGAAGCGTTAAAAGAACAGGGAATCGAAATAGATAGAAAGAAAATTATGTTAAGAAGTCCTATAAAAAATATCGGAAGTTATAATATTGTAATAAGACTTCATCCAGAAGTTTCAGAAACTATAAAGGTTCACGTTCAACCTGAAGAACAGTAATTATGGAAAATGCAATTGAAAGCCCTCTCCCTCACGATGATCAGATGGAGAGGGCTGTTATTGGCTCAATATTTTTAGAACCAGAAATCTCAGATACAATTTTCAATATTCTAAAACCCCAGGATTTTTACAACTTTAAGAATAAGATTCTGTATCAAGCTGTAATAGAATTATTAGAAGATAATCAACCTTTAGATCCTATTGTTGTAAAAGAACATTTACGGAAAAAAAATCAGTTAGATAAATTAGGTGGACAAGGATATATTGCACTTGTTATAAATGAGGCTGTAGCTCCAAATATTGCAATACAGTTAGCACATAAAATAAAAGAAAAGGCAATTGCAAGAAAATTAATAAGTATTTCGCAGAAAATCATTGCAAAAGCCAGAGAAAATATAGACATAAATGAGCTGATAGAAGAAGCCGAAAGTGAAATTTTTAAGGTCAGTGAAGATAAGACCGTAACCCATTATTATGCTTTAAATGATCTTTTAAAAGAAACATTAGAAATAATCAATGAACTTTCCAAAAAAGAAAATGTAGTAACGGGTTTAGCAACAGGTTTTTACGATCTTGATAGATTAACAACTGGTTTTCACCCTGGAGACCTTGTTATTGTTGCAGCAAGACCTGCCATGGGGAAAACCAGTTTCGCACTCAGTCTTATATACCATATTTCGGTTATAGATAAGATTCCATCTGCCTTTTTCTCCCTTGAAATGTCAAAAGAACAGATTGCCATGAGATTGTTATGTAATGAGGCTAAAGTTCCCCTTAAAAAAGTCCGTTCAGGTTTTTTAAATCAGCAAGAACAGGAAAAAATTACAGAAGCAGCACTAAACATGTCAAAAGCTCCTGTTTTTATAGATGATACAGCCACATTAACAATATTGGAGCTCAGGGCAAAAGCAAGAAGACTCAAAAGAGAGCAGGATATAGGAGTAATTGTAATTGATTATCTTCAGCTCTTAAGCTCCCACAGAAGAACAGATAACAGACAACAGGAAGTTTCTGAAATTTCCCGTGGATTGAAAGCCCTTGCAAAAGAACTCAAAATTCCTGTTATAGCTCTGGCACAGCTCTCGAGACAGGCAGAGATGAGAAGTGACAAACGTCCTCAATTAGCCGATCTGAGAGAAAGTGGTAGCATTGAGCAAGATGCAGACACTGTTTTATTTATACATAGACCTGAATACTATAAAAAGAATCCAACACCTGAAGAAGAAGGACTTGCTGAAATAATAATAGCCAAGCAAAGGAATGGCCCTACAGGAACGGTTAATCTTGCATTTATAAAAGAAATAACAAGATTTGAAAATTTAGCAAAGAGTTATTATGAAAACAGTGAAGAAAGTATGCCTGTTGAACAGATGACAGATGAAGCTCAAGTAGAAGAACCGCCTTTTGAGATAAATGAGTTTGAATTTGATGAAGATATTCCAGAAATTTAAAAAGGTATAATATGATAAAAGCCTTTATAAACTTTGTTAATACTATAGGTGAAGCAACTTTATTATTCTTAAAAACAGTTGTTATTATTTTCACACATCCTCCTAAAATAAAACATATTCTCAGATATATGGACGATATAGGTGTAAGTGCTGCAATCCTAATCGCAGTTACAGGTTTTTTTACAGGTGGTGTAACTGTTGTAGAGACTTACCCAACTTTCCATAAATTTAATGCAGAAATTTTCTCTGGTGCAGTAGTTGCAATCTCTTTAGGGAGAGAACTGTCTCCTGTTCTGGTTGCCCTTCTTATTACTGCCAGATCAGGTTCAGGAATTGCCGCCAACATAGGAACAATGAGAATTACAGAACAGATAGACGCTTTAGAAGTGTTAGCAGTAAATCCTCTCAGATATTTAGTGGCCCCAAGATTAATAGCAGCTATTTTTATGGTTCCTGCTCTTACGGTTCTTTCCATAGCCTCAGGTATATTAGGTGGATATTTTGTTGCAACGGAAATTTACCATATAAATGGTCATCTTTTAGTTCAAAAAATGATAGACCTGACTGAACTATACGACATAATAGGTGGATTATACAAATCTGTTGTTTTTGGGGCTTTGATAGTTATCGTTGCTAGTTATTATGGCTACACTGCAAAAGGTGGTGCTGAGGGAGTCGGTAAAGCAACAACAAAAGCAGTAGTAGTTTCTTCTGTATTAATTTTGATTGTAGATTATTTCTTAACTGCCCTTATTTTTTGAAAAATCATGACTGTAAATAACTTTTATAGTATGATAATAAAAGTTTACACAAATTTTTCAGGAGGTTTTAAGATGAAAAAGATCTTAGGGGTAGTAACATTAGGCGTTTTAGTTTCAATTTCTTCAAGTTTTGCCATTTCAAAAGCAGACGCAGAGAAAAAAATCGAAGATTACTTAAAAGGTTCGAAGTACGTTTCTAAAATTCATGTGTGTGAAAATGACAAATTTTACATTGGAGAAGCATACTTAGAAGGATATGAAAATTTGCCTAACACAGTAAGAATTGTATTTGTAAATAAAAAAACAGGTGATATGCTTCCAGACATGGGTGTTGCTCACTCATACTGTTACATGTTAGAAAAATGAAAAGAATAGCTGTTTTAACAAGTGGTGGTGATGCACCTGGATTAAATGCTGCTATCAGGGCTGTCGTAAGGACAGCCTCTTACTATAATATTGAAACTATTGGTGTCAAAAGAGGCTTTAAAGGGTTAATAGAAAAAGAGTTTGAACCTTTAACTCCAAGAAGTGTAGGTGGTATATTAGGAAGGGGAGGAACCATTCTATTAACAGCCAGAGAACCGAGATTTAAAGAAAAAGAGTTTAGGCAAAAAGCAGTCGAAAATTTAAAATCTGAAAATATCGATGCTCTTTTTGTGATAGGTGGGAACGGTAGTTTTCAAGGAGCTTACCTGTTATCAAAAGAGTTTGATTTCCCTATCATCGGTATTCCTAAAACAATAGATAACGACACTTTCGGAACCGAATACACAATCGGATTTGACACTGCAGTAAATAATGCAATGGAAGCAGTAGATAAAATCCGAGATACAGGAATGTCCCATGAGAGAATTTTTGTTGTGGAAGTTATGGGAAGAAAAAGTGGTTTTATTGCATTAGATGTAGGAATTTCATCAGGTGCGGATATTACACTTATTCCCGAATATCCTTTTCCTTTACATGTTATTGTTCAGAAATTAAAAAAATCTTACGAAAGTGGGAAGAAATTCTCAATTATTGTTGTTGCTGAAGGTGTGACTTCAGCAAAAACTTTAGCAGAAGTTTTAGAACATTATTTAAAAGATGAAGACTTAGGAGGAATAAGATACTCCGTTTTAGGCTACATCCAGAGAGGCGGAAGCCCTACTGCAAAAGACAGAATAATAGCTTCAAGATTTGGAAAAAAAGCTGTGGAGTACTATCTGGAAGGTGAAAGAGATATAATGGTGGCAATGGAAAACGGTAAAATCACAAAAAAACCTCTAAGTATCACCTTTGGCAAAATAAAAAAACCAGAGTTAGAAGATTTTGAATTAGTGAATATCTTAACCCTTTAATAATCTAAAAAGAGGTATATATTTTTTTCCATGGAAATTACAGACGTTAAAATATATCCTTTCGATACCAGCAGGGTTGGTGGTAGAGTTAGGGCAGTAGCAGATATAACAATAGAAGACGCATTGGTAATAAAAGGAATAAAATTAGTAGAATCAAAACATGGTGGTCTATTTATAACCTTTCCTAAAAAAGCTACTGCAAAGGGCAATTTTATAGATATTGTCCAGCCAATTTCACCAGAATTTCACGAAAACATAAGAAGATTAATTGTTGATAAATATAAAGAAATCATGGGAATTACCACTGGAGGTTCTAAGTGAATTACTTAAAGAAAATATTTGCATTTTTAGGGAATGTAAAGTTAGGTATTTTTTATCTAATAGTTTTAGCGATTTTATCAATTTTAGGTTCAACTTATATAAAACAAGGTGAAACCTATTTTGTATATGTTAGAGAATATGGAGAAGATGCTGCAAAAATAATATGGAAATTATGGCTGAATAATGTTTTCCATTCCTGGTATTATCAGCTTCTTATTGTTCTTGTTGGTCTTGCAGTTATTGTTTCTACCATTGAAAGGTTCCCTAATATATATCTTTCTGCATATGGAAAAGTCAGAAAAAAACTTACTAAAAATCAGGAAAAAAGCATAAACACTTTAAAATATGAAACTTCTCTTCCTTTATCTGAAGCATTAAACAGAATTAAAGAATTTCTTTTTGATAAAGGCTTTAAAAAAGTTGAGATTGTAGAACAAAAAGACAAAGAAGTTTTCCTCTTTGCAGAAAAAGGTAAAATTTCAAGATTAGGTATGCTTGTTACACATATTGGTATTATTGTATTTTTAGTTGGTGCTTTCATGGGCTCATACTTTGGTATAAGAGGTCAGATAGAAATTCCTGAAGGTGAATTTAGAGATGCATTTATAAAATTCAGAGAAGGTTCTTTACAGCCGAGTATGGATCCTAATGATATAGTAAAACTTCCTTTTGCAATCAAAGTAAATAAGTTCTGGCTTGATTATTATGACAGTAAAGAATTTAAAGGTGCAATAAAATCGTTTAACAGTGAAATAGAGATATGGAAAGATGGAAAATTAGTTGAAAAAAAGGTAGTTCAGGTTAACAACCCCACGGATTTCGGTGGATACAGAATATTTCAGGCATCTTACGGCAAAACAGGAGATATAAAATACGCAAAACTTATTGTTGTTGATTACACAAAAATGCTTGACCTTATGAAAAAGGTAAGCGATGTCCAGAAGGCTTTACAAACAGAAAAAGATCCAAAAAAATTGGAACAGCTAAAAAAAATAATGAAAGGGCTTGAAACGGAATCTGTTGTCCTTTTCTCACAGGCACCACGGATAGATTATTACTATGGACAGAAATACATAGAAGTTAACGGAACAAAACTTGCAGTTGTCAACCAGACGTTAAACTACAAAAATCCTATGCTTGTTAATCAAAATGTGTACGATCCTGTAATTGTTGTATCCCTTGAGAAGAACGGAAAAAGATTTAATATCCCTATACTTGCAGATCCTAATGTAGCAATTCCTGCATTTAATCAGTTTGGTTATGCAAATGGATTTAAATATTTGATAATGATCGAAGAGTTCGAACCAAGATATTTCTCTGGATTACAGATAAGTAAATTTCCAGGAACAAATCTAATATGGCTCGGAACTATAATAGTAGTTATGGGAACAATGCTTGCATTCTATACCGTCCATAGAAGGGTTTGGATTAAACTTGAAGAACAAGATGGAAAAACAAAGGTTGTTATACTTCCTTACTCTCAGAAATTTAAAGAATCGTTTGATGAATCTATAAAAACTGATCTACCTAAATATTTAGGTATTGATAATCAAAAAGAGTCCTGACAAAAGCCCTGCTAAAGCAGGGCTTTTTATTTTTTATTTAAGTCCTATTAAAAATCCATGTTCATCTAAAAGTTCTAAACCTTCATAATCGGTAAGATCCATTCTTATAGGTGTGATAGAAACAAATCCTTCCTTAACTGCATGATAATCTGTCCCCTTTTCGGACTCTTCTTCCAATGATTCTTTACCACCTATCCAGTAATATACTTCCCCACCTGGTGAAATATACTCTTTAATCTCTTCTTCATATGCTCCTCTCCCCTGTTTTGTTAAAAGATATCCTTTTATTTCTGGTTCAGGTAGGTTAGGAATATTAACATTTAAAAATGTTCCTTCAGGAAGCCCTTTATGTAAAACTCTTTCTATTATTTTTAGAGAAACCTTTGCCATTTCATTAAAATCCGGTGATTTTGATGATGATGCAGAAAAAGCAACTGAAGGTATACCGAACAAAGTCCCTTCCCTTGCTGCACCTACAGTTCCTGAATAAAAAATGTCGTTTCCAAGGTTGGGTCCTGTATTTATACCTGCTGCAAGAATGTCAGGTCTTTGATCTTTCATTATTATATGAAGTCCAAAATGAACACAGTCAGCAGGTGTACCATCTACAACATAGTAAAGGTCTTCTTCTGCCTGTTCTATTTTTAAAGGTCTGGTAAATGTAAGCGAATGGCTTGTTCCACTCATGTTCCTATCTGGAGCCACCGTTATAACGTTAAAATGTTCTTTAAGAAGTTTTCTTAGAGCTTGAAGACCTGGGGATAGATATCCGTCATCATTGGTTAAAAATACTATATATTTCTGCATGATTTTCCTTTTTTCTTTTTATTATATTATAATTTAAATTCTATGTAGAAGGTTGTTCCCTGACCGTATTTACTCTCTGTATAAACGATACCATTATGACTATAAACGATTTTATATATCATCGGAAGTCCTAAACCTGTACCTTTTTGTTTTGTGGTAAAAAATGGTTTAAATATTTTTGACTTATCTTCTTCTTTTATTCCTATCCCGTTATCGTAGAAGGAAAGTCTTATCTTTTTATCATCTCCGTCTTCAATAAGTTCTGTTTTTATCTTTATTATTTTTTGTTCTGGATTTTTTTCTTCTAATGCTTCTATTGAGTTAAGTGCAAAATTAAACAAAACCTGCTTTATTAAATTTTTATCAAACTTAAATTCTGGTAGATTCGGATCAAGATCCAGCTCTAACGTTATATTATGGTAATCTAAATCGTCTTTTAGTAGTGAGATACTCTCTTCTATAACTTTATTTAAATCCCCTTTTTGAAATTTTGGTTCTATCAGCTTTGAGAAATTTAGAAAACTTACAGTCATTTCATTAAGTCTGTTAACTTCATCTTTAATTATTCCTGAGAACTCTTTTACAAGTTCGCTTTGAACATTATTTTTAAGATATGTAGCAGCATTTCCTATAGCATAGAGGGCATTTTTTATTTCGTGGGCAACTTTAGCACTCATTTCTCCCATTGTTGCCATACAGTTCAATGTTTCTCTTTCTTTATGAGCTTCCTCAAGTTTATTCAGATAGTCTTGAAGGGAAACCACCATCATATAAAAACTACAAGAAAGCTGTTCTATTTCATCTTTCACTGTTTGTTTATATTTTTCGCAGCTGGAACATTCCTGTAATGATTTTTCACCTAAACTTAAAAGTATATCGTTTGCATTTTTTGAACCTAACCAGCATTCATTTGTGATACCTTTTATGCATTCTGTATCAATATCTTTAGGTTTTACATCTATCTCTGCATGGAATGGTCTTTCTTTTTCTTTTGACAAAATATTAACAATGTTCTTTTTTAAATCTTTAAGCGGTGAAATCATAACTCCTGCAATTATAAACGTTCCTAAAAATGAAGCAGTAAGAACAAATAAAGAAATGAATAAACTCTTTACCATAAAATTTCTTATGGTTTCAACGACTTGGCTTTTTAATACTGATTTATCATATGTAATAATAGCATAACCGATATTCTCATCTTCTATTGTTAAAGGATAAAAATATTTAACTGTATCTCCATCTGTTTCAAAAAAAGGTATTTTTTCATCTTTAATCTTTACATAATTCAGATCATCCATATGCCCTAATTTGGAAAATACTGTATGAGCTATAATTCTTCCTTCTGTATCAAGTATGGAAACTTCTTTTACAGAGTCTATTTCCTGAAGTTTATCAACAAGTTCACTTAGTTTATCTAACTTTCTCAGAACAAAGTAATCTTTATAAGATTCGATTATATTTGAAATCGTATCTATTGTTCCTTGATGTTTTTCATTAAAAAGTTTTTGTTCAAAAGTATATGCACTGAGAAAGATTGATAAAATCAGTACTAAAAATATATAAAAAGATGTTGCTAACGATACTTTCCATTGAATTGATAACTTTTTCAATCTGTTCATTGGAGCATTGGATACCTTTTTAGTATTGATTTATAACCTTTTAAAATGTCTAGCAAACCTGAAGGTGGCTCAACAAAGCCATCTATTCCAACTTTTTTTAAAATCTCTTTATCATTAAGCTGAAACAATATTTTTTTAATACGGTTAAATTCGTCTTCAGGAAGATCTTTAGAAAGATTAACCACATATCTGGGAACATAAGGAGATTTTGTTAAAATCTTTATTCCTTTACCTAAATACTCTTTTGCACTGTCTTCTTTTACACCTGCCGCATCTGCAAGTCCCGCAATAACAGCTAAAATTGCCGCTTTATCAGATCCAGAACTCCATAAACCAGGGATATCTTCGTATGTTATCCCTTCTTTGCTCAAAACGTATAAAGGCATTACACAATTACTTGCACAAATGGAACTTCCAAGTGTTACCCTTTTATCTTTCAAATCCTGTATAGTCTTTATATTGCTATCTTCTCTGACAACGATAACACCTGATTCCATTATCTGACCGTTGATTTTCACCACTGCAACTGCATCTATATTTCCTTTTTCTTTCAGTTCAAAATAAACAATAGGACAGGTTATGGATATATCTATTTTATGATCATCATACATTTCCAAAAGTTTAGAAACCTGACCTACGATGATAAGATTCACAGGTTTCCCTAACTCATCTGAAAGATACGTTGTCAAAGGCTTATATCTTTTATACTCTTCAACTGGCTTTCCTGATGAAAGGACGGCCAGCGTAATACCAAAACTGAAATGAACAAAAAACAGGACTAAGATAACGATAAAATTACTTCTTCTTTCCATATTTTTCCTTTATCGGCTTAAAATCATGTGTAATTGCAGGAACAAGTCTGTATCCTTCTTCCTGTAATGCTGCCAATTTTGCTACACCTGCAGGTGTAAGAATAACAAATGAAGGATAATCTTCTTTATCAAAACCAAATGCTTTTATAACGTTATAACATATATAAAACTTTATACCGTAAGAATCCTGAAAAGATTTTATTCTCTCAATCTGATCTTTAAACTTTTGATAGTTTTGTTTTGCAAAAATAGTAGCTTCTGGCCCATGGCTAACTACCACTATTTCCAGATCCTCAAGAGGTGCATACTGGGTATAGGCTTTTATATGGTTTGCAATATAATTTAAAGCCTGTTTTACATCTTCAGGAGAAGATAAATTCCAGTCATAAACCACTTTTACAGATGGATATGTAGAATCAGATACTTCTAAGACAGCAACATCTTTCTTTTTATCCTGAGCAAAGCTAAAAGAAACAACCAAGGTACAAAGGAACAGAGTTAAAAAATTTTTAAACTTCATTTCCATTTCCTCCATTTAGAAATATATTTTTATTAAAAATTATTGCAAACTATTATATAGATAATATAATATAGCAAATAAATATTCGAATAAAGATAAAACTATTTAGTAAATGCTTACAAATAACGGAGGATAAACGTTGAAAAAAGGAAAAATTTTACTTATTGATGACGAACAAAGCATTCTCAAGGTAATTTCAACTATACTCAAAAATGAAAATTTCGATGTTATAACTGCTAAATCTAAAAAAGAGGCCATACAAAAGATCAACAGTTCAAAATTTGACATAGTATTGAGTGACTTTAGACTACCTGACGGAACTGGAATGGAGATTTTAGAGTATTTTAGAGAAAAAAATGAAATAAAACCTTTTATTATGATAACTGCTTACGGTTCTATAAATGGTGCTGTGGAAGCCATAAAAAAAGGAGCCAATCATTACATAGCAAAACCAATCGACGCAGATAATCTGATAGAAATAATCAATTTTTATATCAATCAAACAGAAAAAGAAACGGATGTTGAAAATTTCCACGGAATAATTGCCAAAAGTAAAAAAATGAAAGAACTTTTCAGGGATATAGATATAGTTAGTAAAAGTGATTCTACAATATTAATAGAAGGTGAAAGTGGAACAGGGAAAGAACTTGTTGCAAAAGCCATACACAAACTGTCAAAAAGAAAGAAAAATCCATTTATCCCTATAAATTGTTCAGCAATTCCTCCTGAACTGTTTGAAAACGAACTTTTCGGACATGAAAAAGGCTCTTTTACAGGAGCAGTAACTTCAGAAATAGGAAAAATAGAGCTTGCAGGTGAAGGAACGCTGTTTTTAGATGAAATTGGAGAGATGCCTCAACTGATTCAGGCAAAACTTTTAAGGGTTTTACAGGAAAAAGAGTATTTTAAAATAGGTGGAACAAAACTTTTAAAAATGAAATGCAGAGTTATATCTGCAACAAATAAAAATCTTGAAAAAATGGTTGAAGAAGGAAAATTCAGAGAAGATCTTTTTTATAGAATAAATGTTGTTCTATTAAAAATACCACCTCTCAGGGAAAGGAAAGAGGATATTCCTTTACTGGTAGAACATTTCCTAAAAAAATTCAGTACACAAAATGGAAAGGAAATACACCAGATAGATAGTCTCGCCATGGAAAAATTGCTTGATTATGATTTTCCTGGAAATGTGAGGGAACTTGAAAATGCAATAGAAAGAGCCGTAGTCATGTGCACAGGAGATAGAATAAAAGCAGAACATCTCCCTGCAAAAATTTTAAAGGCAGACAAAAATAATGAAATTAAAACAGAAGATAATTACCCAAAAAATCTTTTCGAACTTGAAAAAAGAATTATTTTAAAAACATTAAATGAAGAAAACTGGAATCAAACAAGAACAGCCCAGAAATTAGGTATTTCAAGAAAACAGCTTAGAACTAAAATGAAGAACTTCGGGCTTTTAAACTAAAATCATCTCTTTTTAGGCTTTTTAGTTTGAGTTTTTATATTTAGGAACTCTTTTATTCTATCTACAATCTTTATGTAAATAGGTTTTTTAACCACAGGCTTTGGTGGCAATAAAGGTGTAGTAAAAATATCTTTATAATCATCTAAAATAATAGATGAATCACAAACTTTTCTGAGATTGAATGAACTTTCCCTTTTAAATGCGGCATTTTCCACTCTTTTACCTAATTGCTGAATTTCTTCAACCACAGGGACAAAATCGCTGTCACCACTTACTAAAATGGCAGTATCATAAGCATCTCTGAAAGCAAGACTGATCATATCTGTGGCAATAAGTATATCAATACCTTTTTCTATATATCCTTCAGGTGTTTTTTTAAGTGGAATGGTTTTCACTTTTAAGCCTAGATTTGAAAGCTCATTTAAAAATCCTCTTTGTTTTTTAAATTCTTCGTAAATCTCTTTCGGTAGATTTCCAGAAGGCACACCTGTATAGAAATATGTTCTTAAAAGCCATCTATCTTTTCTCAAGAACTGTATTAACTTTTTATAATCTATTCTTACTTTAAGGCTATTGCATGCATGAAACATATTAGATCCGTCGATAAAAATAGCTACTTTTTCATTAATATATCGTTCTTCAATCACACTGTTTTCTCTTTTTTTCCACCAGAACATCTTTAGCCTCTACAAATTTTAGTTCTATACATTATAGGAATATGGAATTTTATTTGCAAAAAAATATATTTAAACTTGAAATATTCGAATATTCGAATATAATATATAAAAAGAATAATAAGGTTAATTTATACTAACTACGCTACAAAGGAGGCGAAAAATGAAAAAAGTATTAGGATTAGTAGCAGCAGGATTAATTTTCACAGTTCCTTTTGCTAAAGCAGAAGGAAATCCTTTTATCGGAGTAGATGCAGGGGTAAGTAAAATTAAGGTTGACGTTAACTCTGACTCAAAAGACAGCGGGAATAAAGAAGCATTTGCTGTAAAGGCTGGGTATGCAACAGACAGCTACAGAATTTATGGAACATTCTCATTGAACAACACGGAACCTGATATGGTTAGCTATATTGAGGCTAACTTTGACGGTTATATCAGTGGATGGAAAATATCTCCACTTGTAGGATTTGGGGTAGGATATCTTTTTGCAGATGGAAAATTCTTGGATAATACTTCCATTGAAGCAGACATCTCTGACTTTATGTACTCTGTTAAAGCAGGTGTTATTTATAGAGGAAAACAGGTTGATCTTGAAATCGGATACAAATATGCATTTTTACAGGGAGAAGATGAAGATAAAAATATAGATGGTAACAATCTTTCGTTCATTTACGCAGGAATAAACTACAAATTTTAATCAACAAGCCTTCCTTTCAGGAAGGCTTAATTCATATATTTCGGTGGAAAAAGGATAGTTATTCCCTGAATCCTGTTTAAAAACTTCCCTTTCTTTTGGTCAACAAGCCACACACCTTTTTCAGGTTTCAAAGTAGTTATGGCAGATTTTCCAACGATTAACCTTCCTTCTTTGTTCAGGTAAGATCTTGTTTTTATTCCCCAGAAAGAGTGAAATATAAGCGGTTCTCCGTCTTTTTTGCCTATATAAATCATTATATGACCTTTCATCCATACCAGCGTAAGATATGGAATTGCCATCTCTTTTATTATTTTTTCTTTTTGATAAGGCTGTAAATCTTTTAGCGGAACAAATATTCCACTTTTTGCCTGAGCAGTAGAGTTTCGGGGCATCCATATACCAAAAGGAGTAAAAAGATCTTTTACAAGTGCAGAACAGTCCCTATTCATAAGATATCCGCCCCATCCGTATGGTTTATTGATTAGCTCTTTTGCAATTTTTGCAAAATTATTCAGTGTTGGTAGTAGAGGTTTTTCAACTGAATCTTCTTTTGAAACAGTTGCCGTCTCTATTATCCCGTATCCGTCGTAATCTCTAACTGGGATATAAATCTGAAAAGATTTTTCTTTTTTCTGAACAATAGGAAATATGGAACCTACTTTTCCGTAAAATCTGAAATTTCCTTCTGAATCATTAACAGGAATGTTGTCTTTTGTAAAAGCTATAAAACTCTCCCTTTTATAGTTATCTATAAACTCTTGATCCACTACTGCAACATCATCAACTTTAACCCAGCCTAATGCAAAAGGTGTTTCAACTAAATACCAGTCTTTATTTTTAGACAGGTGGGATATAAAAACAGGCGTTCCTGCATAAACGGCAGAATTTTGAAAATAATCAAATGGGTATCCTTCCCCTGCCCGATTAAAATCGTAAAAAAATGGTTTTTCAGTCGGTAAGACTCTGAGATCGGTATTTTTGACTATTATCCCTTTCTTATTAAAGTTAGGA
Source organism: Hydrogenothermaceae bacterium (assembly GCA_027030405.1). GTDB lineage: Bacteria > Aquificota > Aquificia > Aquificales > Hydrogenothermaceae > JALSSE01. The sequence continues at coordinate 19,700 of JALVEZ010000157.1, forward strand.
TAAGTACCAAGATCAGCATCTTGTTTCAGTTTTTTTAACCAATCTTTTGGATGCTTTTGTTTATTTTCTCCAAAACCTGTTTTTCTGGAATAAACCCTGAATCCCCACAGAACATCTTTTTTTCTGTATCCTGCCCTTTTCCTGTCCCACGGTTTAAAAAACTTTTTATTATATTTTTTATCAATCAAAGTCATAAGTTCTGGATTTATTAAAGGTTTATTTACTCTTTTCTTATCAATATAGGCAAAAGGGTCTTGAGGAAGTGTTTTCAAGTCTATTGGCTGTGTTCTTTTTACTGAACAGCTAAATAAAAAAGGGATAAGAATCAGTAAAAACAAAAAATTTTTCATACTACTCTGTTTCTTTCTTTTCCTTCTAAAAATGCTTCTATGTTCTTGATTATCTCTTTTACAAGTTTCAGTCTTGCCTCACAACTTGTCCACGCAATATGAGGCGTGATAAGCAGTCTTTCAGGTTCTTTTATTTTTAAAAGTGGATTATCAGGTTCGATTGGTTCTTTTTCTAAAACATCTAGTCCAGCAGCAAGTATAAGGTCATCGTCTAATGCTTTTGCAAGGTCTGCCTCATTAACTATTCCACCTCTTCCTAAATTCAGCAAAATGGCATTTGGCTGCATCATTGAAAGTTCTTTGTATGTTATCAGATTTTTCGTTTTTTCATTTAGTGGTGCGTGTATGGATATTATTTCTGATGTTGTTAATAACTCTTCAAGTGATACTCTCGGATATTTTTCTTCCCTTTCTACTCCAGAAGTGGAGTAATAAACGATTTCAGAACCGAATGTTGAAGCCACCTCAGCAACCTTTCTTCCAATAGTTCCCAATCCAATAATTCCCCATCTTTTATTTTTTATTTCCCAGAAAGGTTTATCAAGATTGGTAAAAATAGGACTCTTGGCGTATTCCCCACTTTTAACATAATCATCATAATATCTCAGGTGTTCAAGAAGATAAAAAAGCATTGCAAATGTGTGCTGGACTACACTATCTGTAGAGTAGCCTGCCACATTTGTAACTGCTATACCTTTTTGTTTTGCATATTCTAAATCAACATTATTTGTTCCTGTGGCAGCCACACATATAAGCTTCAAATTAGGTGCATTGTCCATAACTTCCTTATCTATAACAACTTTATTTGTAACAACAATATCTTTATCTTTTACCCTTTCTATCCTTTCTTCTGGTTTTGTTGTCGGATATATTTCTACTTCTCCAAACTTATTAAACCCAGAAAGGTCCATATCTTTTCCTAATGTGAGAGCATCTAATATTCCTATTTTCATAAATTTTTCTCCTGTTCTTCTTTATTTAGCATATCTTCCAATAATGCTATTTCTAACCTATTTTTTAATGAACGAAGTGATTTTATGAAATACTTACTTGCTTCATTTTGAATTTCTTTCATTGTTCCTGTAAATTCCATAGTTTTTCCATCATATTCAACTGTCATAACATAGTTATTAAGGTCTGTATCATATTCTAATTTTGCTTTTATTCCTTTTTCTCCTTCGATTTGTTCAACTAATTTCCTACCCATTTTTCTCCTCGTCTAAAACTTTTTTTAATTTATTTAATAATAAATTTATATCATTTTCGGTATGTTTTGTAGATACAGTTATTCTCAATCTGGAACTTCCTTTTGGAACTGTCGGTGGTCTTATTCCTTGAACAAATAGCCTTTCTTTTAGTAATTTATCTCTAATTTTCAATGTCTTCCATTCATCACCTATTATAACAGTTAAAATCGGTGTTCCAAAATAGTTAACAGGAATACCATTTTCTTTCATTTTTTGGTATAAAAGTTCGGTGTTTTCGATAAGTTTCTTTATCCTGCTTTTATTCTTTTGTATCAGTTTTATATGCTCTAACGATACAAAATTTTGTAAAGGGGAAAGTCCCGTTGTGAATATGGCAGTTCTCATTTTATTGACTAAATAATCAATAACATTTTTAGTGGCAGAGATAAAAGCACCGTAACTTCCAACTGCCTTAGAAAGTGTTCCCATCTGAATTATATGGTCTTCAGGTTCAAGACCAAAGTGATACAATGTGCCTCTACCTTCACCCATCACACCTGTTCCATGGGCATCGTCTATTATCAAAACTGCACCGTATTTTTTCGCAAGAAAATTTATCTCTTTCAGAGGAGCTATATCCCCTTCCATACTGAACACTCCGTCAGTAATGATTATCTTTTTATAAACATTTTTATATTTTTTAAGTTTATCTTCTAAATCTTGCATATCTATGTGCTTGTATATCTCTTTTTTAGCCTTTGATAGTCTTATACCATCTATAATGGAAGCATGATTATACTCATCGCTGAAAATCATCGTATCTTCATCTGACAAAGCAGGTATAAGACCTGTATTTGCAATATATCCGCTTCCTACAACTAATGAGCTTTCAGTCTGTTTTAGCTTGGATATTTCATGTTCCAACTGCTCCTGAATCTGATAATATCCTGATATCAAAGTAGAAGCACCGCTTCCTAAAGAAAGTTTTTCTAAATGAGTCTTTATTTTTTCTTTTGTCTCAGGATTGTCTTTTAAACCTAAATAGTCATTTGAAGAAAAATCTATAACATCATTATCTAAAATGATTCTTTTCCTGTATAAACCATTTCTTTTTATCTGTTCAAGCTCTTTGTTTACAAAATCATCTAACCACATCATTTACCTTTTCTTTTGTTTTTAAAAAAATCTTTTAAAATCTGAGAACTTTTTTCATGTTCTAAATATTCATACTCTATTTTAAAAGGAAGTTTTAATCTGTTTATATCTAAATTAGAACATACACATCCACCTTTTTTATCAAGAGCTCCGAATACAACCCTATCTATTCTTGACTGCATGATTGCTCCTACGCACATCATGCAGGGCTCTAACGTTACATACATTGTTGTTCCGTCAAGCCGCCAACTGTTTAGAGTCTTAGATGCATCCTGTATAGCTGATATCTCAGCGTGGAGTAGAGGATTGTTTTCTGAAATTCTCATATTATGCCCTTTTCCAATAATAAGACCACCCTTTACGATCACTGCACCGACAGGAACCTCATCTTTGTTAAGAGCTTTTAAAGCCTCTTCATAAGCCTTTTCTAAAAAAAACAAATCTTTTCCCATTCTGTGTTAAATTTTAACAAATTTAAGTAAAAATTAACCGTTATGTAAAACTTGTCAAATGGACAAAAAAGTAATATCCTTTTAAATGTACGGTTTTTAATTTGGAGGATGATAACAATGGATAATATTTCATATTTAAGGGTCTCTGTCACAGACAAATGTAATCTCAAATGCTACTACTGCCGACCTGACAACCTGGAATTCATAGATAAAGAAGAAATTCTCTCGTACGAAGAAATAACAAAATTAGTAAAAGCAATGACAAAATACGGTCTTCAAAAGGTGAGAATAACAGGCGGAGAACCGCTGGTCAGACCTGAAATAGAAAAGCTGGTAAAAATGTTAAAAGATATCCCCGAAATAAACGATGTGGCAATGACCACAAATGCCATAACATTAGCAAAACATGCTAAATCTTTAAGGGAAGCCGGCCTTGATAGATTAAACATTAGCATAGACAGCCTCAAGCCTGACCTTTTTTACCAGATAACAAAAGGTCACCTTTCAGATGTGATAGAAGGAATAAAAGAGGCTAAAAAGTATGGATTTGATCCTATAAAAATAAATGCAGTAATTATTAACGGTGTAAATGAGAACGAAGCTTTAGATTTTGTTAAATTCGGAATAGATTACGGATTAGAAGTAAGATTTATTGAGATGATGCCTTTAGGACAGGGGCAGATCTCATGGGATCTGAACATGGTAAAACCGCTGGATAAAGTTAAAGAAAATATTGAGAAAGTTTATGGAAAGTTAGTTCCGTCTGAATCAATAGGTAGCGGTGCAGCTAGAGTTTATGAAATTCCAGAATTTAAAACAAAAATTGGTTTTATTACTCCTATCTCAAATCCATTCTGTGACGGATGTTCAAAACTGAGACTTACAGCAGAAGGAAGTATTAAACTCTGTCTTAGAACAGATGAAGAAATTCCAGTTAAGGATATTTTGAGATATGGTTCTGAAGAAGAGTTAGACAACTTTATAAAAATGGTTCTTGTGGAAAAAGAACGTTCCAATGCAAACATACAGGAGTCAAACTATCAGTTCTCCGAGTGCAGAAGAGTTATGACTTCTATAGGCGGATAATTATTCTAAATTTTCAAGGACGGATTGTATTATGTACATTCCGTCGTCTGTTCCTAATATAGATTCTGCAGCCCTTTCAGGATGAGGCATAAGTCCGAACACATTTCCTTTTTCATTCATTATTCCTGCAATGTTATGCAAAGAGCCATTTGGATTTGCTTCATCTGTGACATTTCCATCTTTATCACAGTATCTTAAAATGATCTGCCCGTTATCTTCCATTCTTTTTAATGTATCTTCATCACAAAAGTAATTACCATCGTGGTGGGCTATAGGGATTTTTAGAACCTGTCCTTTTTCACATTTTGAGCTGAATATTGTTTTATCATTTTCAACTCTTAAATACTGGTGTTTACAAACAAATTTACCGTGAATATTTGGCATTAAGGCCCCTGGAAGCATGTGAGCTTCTGTCAATATCTGAAATCCATTACATATTCCGATAACCACACCACCTTTCCTTGCATACTCTTTTACAGCGTTTGTTAAAGGAGTGTGGGCAGACAATGTACCAGGTCTTAAATAATCTCCGAAAGAGAAACCACCTGGAAGGATAATACAGTCATATTTTGATACATTTGTTTCTCTATAATCTATAAAATCTGCATGTTCATCAATAACATCTCTAATAACCCTTAAAGTATCATAATCACAGTTTGAACCAGGATATACGGCTATTCCGAATCTCAAATTCTGACTCCTTTACTCTACGATCTCTATTTCATAATCTTCAATAATTTCATTAACAAGAACTTTTTTAGCCATCTCGTGGGCTTCTTTAATTGCTTCTTCTTTATCTTTATCCTCAATGTAGACTTCTATATATTTTCCAACTTTCACATCTTTAACATCAGAAAAACCTAAATTGTGAAGACTTTCTGCCACTGCTCTTCCCTGTGGATCTAAGACTCCTTTTCTTGGTTTGATAAAGAATTTTATTAACACTTTAAACCCTCGGATAAATTTTGATTATTTAAATTATATCATTTTCACGGCACTAATGATAACAATGTTTGTCTATCAACAGTTGCAGTTCCTATTTCTCCAACAACGTATCCTGCTGCGTAATTTGATAAACAGGTGCTTTCCTCCCATGTTCCACCTGCTACTTTTGCCATTGCAAGTGTGGCAATAACAGTATCCCCTGCACCTGTAACGTCAAAAACCTTTTTAGCCTTTGTTCCTATTCTAACAATTCTATTTTCATTAAAAAGAGCCATTCCTTCTGCTCCAAGAGTGATTAAAAGATGATTTATTTCAAGTGCTTCCATTATCTTTCTTCCTACTTCTTCAACAGGCATATCTTCAGGTGCGTTGATACTCTGGTATGCCTCTTTTTTATTCGGCGTCATTATCGTTATATGCTTATAAAGATGAAAGTTTGAAGGTTTAGGATCTACGAAAACCATCTTATCTGTTGACACCAGGAAATCCATAACATTTTTTGTTACAACACCTTTCCCATAATCAGAAACAATTACTGCGTCAATATTGTCTAAAATCTCTTTAATTTTAGAAATAATTTTTTTCTCCACATCTGAACTGAGTTTTTCTTTACTTTCCCTGTCTATTCTTATTAACTGTTGGCTAACTGCCAGTATTCTTATTTTTTCAGTGGTAGGACGATTTGAATCTTCTATCAGAAGTGGCTCAATATTTCTCTCTTCCAACAATTTTTTCATTAGTTGTCCTTTTGGATCCTTTCCAACAACGCCTATGATGTAAGCTTTCCCATCTAAAGCAGATATATTATTTGCTACATTGGAGGCACCACCTAAAGACACCGTTTCTTTTGTTACTTCCACAACAGGAACAGGTGCTTCAGGGGAAATTCTATCTACATTTCCCCATATATATCTATCAAGCATTAAATCTCCGACTACCAAAATCCTGTTTTGAGGAAATTTTTCAATCAGTTCTTTCGCTCTTCCTTTTGTTAATAATCCTGGCATCTGTATCTCCATTTCCTATTTTAGATTTAATAATAAATAACTTAACTATAGTTATCAAATTTTTCGGTATATCAAAATTAAAATCAAGGCTGATTATATTCCAAAGATCCAACATATCAAGTTAATAAAAACTTACCTTTCCTTGATATTTATCATATAAATAATCGTATTTATTATCATAATATATTAATATTCGAATAAATTAATAAAGGAGGTCAGCCAATGCTGATACAATCATTTTATGCAGATGCTTTAGCCCACATATCTTATCTTTTGATAGGTGATAAAAATGCTGCAGTTATTGATCCAAAAAGAGATGTGGACGATTACATAGAAGAAGCTAAAAAACAAGGTGTTAAAATTACCCATATATTTATCACACATTCACATGCAGATTTTGTTTCTGGTCATCTAGATCTGGCAAAGAAAACAGGAGCAAAAATTTATGCTCCTTTAAAATCTGGATTTAAGTTCGACCATTCACCGTTAACTGAAGGTGATGTGATCGAATTAGATCATATTAAAATTGAGGTTTTAGAAACACCAGGACATACTCCTGATCATGTATCTTATGTTGTGACAGATCGTTCAAGAGGAGAGCTTCCTGTTGCGGTATTTACAGGTGATACATTATTTGTAGGAGATGTGGGAAGACCTGATTTATTCCCTGATCTTAAAGATCAGCTTGCAGAACAGTTATACGACAGTTTATTC
>JALVEZ010000158.1 GCA_027030405.1 Hydrogenothermaceae bacterium
CGACTTGCTATAGCTGGCGTTGGAAATTGTGCCAGTGCTTTAATTCAAGGTATTTATTATTATAAGGATAAAGAATTTGACGAGGCTGCAAGTGGTTTAATGCATGAAGATATAGGTGGATACAAACCTTGGGATATTGAAGTTGTTGCAGCCTGGGATATAGACGAAAGGAAAGTTGGGTATGATGTTTCAGAGGCAATATTCAATCCACCAAACTGTACAACTATTTTCCAAAAAGATATTCCACCTATGGGAGTTAAAGTAAGAAAAGGAAAAGTATTAGATGGATTCCCTGAACATATGAAAAACTACCCACCTGAAAATGCATTTGTTTTATCAGATGCCAGAGAGGATAGTTTAGAAACGGTTGTAAAAGTTTTAATAGAAAGCGGTGCAGATGTTCTGATAAACTACGTTCCTGTTGGAGCAGAAAAAGCTGCAAGATTTTATGCAGAGGCTTGTCTGAAAGCAGGAGTATCTTTTGTTAACTGTATGCCAACATTTATCGTATCTGACGAGGAATGGGGTAAGAAGTTTGAAGCAGAAGGAATTCCAGTTGTTGGTGATGATATAAAATCACAGGTTGGGGCAACAATAACACACAGAACATTAACACAACTATTTGTTGATAGAGGCGTAAAAATAGACCACAGTTATCAGCTTAATGTTGGTGGAAATACCGACTTTTTGAATATGTTGGAAAGAAGCAGACTTGAAACAAAGAAAAAATCAAAAACAGAAGCTGTAACTTCACAGATTCCTTACTCTTTAGATCCGAGAGATATTCATATAGGGCCAAGTGACTATGTTCCGTGGTTAAAGGATAAAAAACTTGCATTTATTAGAATAGAAGGAAGATTATTTGGCGATGTCCCTATGAATCTAGAAATGAGATTAGAAGTAGAGGATTCACCAAACAGTGCCGGTGTTGCAATTGATGCGATCAGATGTGCAAAGCTTGCACAGGACAGAGGTGTTGCAGGGCCTTTAGAATCAATTTCAGCTTACACAATGAAACATCCACCTATACAGTATCCAGACTGGAAAGCTAAACAAATGGTGGAAGAGTTTATAGCAGGATTAAGAGAAAGATAAAATAATAGCCCTCATAACCTGAGGGCTGTTTTAATTTATAACCTCTTTTTTAATTCTTTTTCCCAATTTTCTTTTATTTTCTCAGCTGGCAAATCAAGATTTTCATTATCTTCATAAGGAATAGAATAAGGTGAGTTTTCAAGTCTAAACAACTCTTTTTCGGTTATATCAGGTATATTTCTTTTGATGGTAGCAACAGTGGAATAACTTTTTCTCCCAATAGGTTCTACCAGTCCAATTTTAAAACCAGCTTCCTGAAGTCCTTTTCTAACTGCCAGAGATGCACTGTATGTTGACAGGATTGTATTATCCTTCATTAAGGACTTTACAACTTTAAAAAGTTGAACTGTCCACATCTCGGTATTTACTTTCGGTGAAAAGGCATCAAAGAAAACAGCATCAAATTTTATTCCTGTATCTTTTAAAGATTTAAGGGTTTGTCTCCCTTCTCCTAATATAACTTTTAGATCTAGATTTTTATCAACAACTCTATAACCGTAAAAAGTTTTAGAACCTATATTAAAATTTCCAAATTCTCCACTTGTCAAAGTCTGGTAAATTTTGGATAAAAAATCAGGAATATTTAGATTTTTAATTTTTTCAAAATTTGTTTCATCTTTTTCAATAGAGATAATTTCAAGCTTGATATCAGGATTAACTTTTATTGCTTCTAACAACGCAACTGCTACATTATAACCAAGACCAAACCCAACATCTAAAATGTAGATTTTATCATTAATTTTTGCACGTTCGGGGATTTTAGAAGGAATAACAAACTTATGAAGGCTTTCTGTATAAGCCCCTGCTTTTGTACTGTGATAGGCTTCGTCATACTCTTTATTAAAGAAGGTTTCTGTTCCATCTGCTGTCTTAATTTTTTCCATCATTTTTTTATAAATCTAAATTGGGGAATTTCTTCTATTAAATTTATCTTTTTTAAATAATTTGCAAACAGTTTTAAACTTTTCATATGTTCATCTGAAAGACAATAATCTAAATTTTTTAGATATAAAAGTTTATCTTCAACTGGCTGATCCACAAATTTTTTCTTTAAAAAAAATTCAGGATTTTCAAAAAATTTCATTTTAGATTTTTTTAGAGCCTTTGCAAACTCATTTACTATATTTTCATTTTCCTCATAAAATTCTTTCCTTACACTCCACAAAGCAAACACAAAAGGTAATCTAGTTTTTTCATACCAAATAGATGAGAGATCATAAACATATTCAAATCTATTTTGAAATTTCATTGCATTGTCGCCAATTAAAAGAACCGATTTTGTAGTTAAATCTTCGTAATTTTCTAATTTCTTATAATTTATATTCTTTTTTAGAAATTCAGAAAATATAATTTTGGTTAAGTATTGTGAACTTTTAGATGCCTGTGTTAGATACAGTTCATTAATTTCTT
>JALVEZ010000159.1 GCA_027030405.1 Hydrogenothermaceae bacterium
AAATTCGTGGTCTCTTTCGTCGTGGGCAGGAACTGCCATTATTGCTCCTGTTCCGTATCCCCACAATATGTAATTTGCTGTGTAAATCGGAATTCTTTCATTTGTTAAAGGATGTATCACATATTTTCCTGTGAAAACACCTTCTTTTTCTTCTACGATGTTTCTTTCCCTTGTGGACATTGCCGTATATTTATTTACAAACTCTGCCACTTCATCTTCATACTCTGTTCCTTTTGCAAGTTCTAAAACAAGTGGATGTTCAGGGGCAAGAGCCATAAATGTAACACCGAAAACCGTGTCAGGTCTTGTTGTAAAAACTTCTATAACTTGTGTCGAGTTCTCAATAGGAAATTTTATTGATGCCCCTACTGATTTTCCTATCCAGTTTTCCTGCATTTTTAAAACAGTTTCAGGCCATTTTCCTTTTAATTTTTCAAGGTCGTCAAGTAAAACTTCTGCATATTCGGTAATCCTGAGATACCATGAAGGAATTTCCCTCTGGATAACAGGAGTATCACATCTCCAGCACCTTCCTTCTATAACCTGTTCATTTGCCAGAACTGTCTGGTCGTGTGGACACCAGTTTACAGTTGCTGACTGTTTATAAGCGATTCCTTTTTCGTACATTTTTAAAAATATCCACTGGTTCCATTTGTAATAGTCAGGTTTACAGGTCGTTACTTCTCTGCTCCAGTCGTAAGAAAAACCAAGTCTTTTAAGCTCATCTCTCATGTAATCTATATTTTCAAATGTCCATTTTGCAGGGTGGACACCGCTTTTGATTGCGGCATTTTCAGCAGGCATTCCAAAGGCGTCCCATCCCATTGGATGAAGAACATTTTTCCCTTTCATTTTCATGTATCTATTTACTGCATCACCGATGGCGTAGTTTCTCACATGTCCCATGTGAATTCTTCCTGATGGATAAGGGAACATTTCTAATGTATAAAATTTTTCTTTTTCTGGGTCTTCTTTTGCTTCAAATATTTTATTTTCTTCCCATTCTTTTAAATATTTCTGTTCAATTTCTTTAAAGTTGTATTCTTTAACCAAGGTAAGTCCTCCGTTTGTTTTTGTGGTAAATATTATACCTGATATAGATTTATCAAAATTCGGTAACTTATTAAACCAATTTCACAAGTATTTCCAATGCTTTAAATATAATTTAGAAATTCTGCTAAAAAGGCTTGATTTTTTTCTATAATGTTGGTATATTATTAGCTCTAAAGTTAATCCCGAGTAGCTCAGCTGGCAGAGCAGGCGGCTGTTAACCGCCGGGTCGGGGGTTCGAATCCCTCCTCGGGAGCCATTTTTTCTTTCCAGAAAACAAAAAATAATTTGAGGTTTGATTATGGATTTATCAAAAATTCCTGCAGGTAAGAATCCACCTGAAGATATTTATGTTGTTATAGAAATTCCACAGGGAAGCGGTATTAAGTACGAAGTTGATAAAGATAGTGGTGCAGTTTTTGTAGATAGATTTTTATACACTGCAATGTACTATCCTTTTAATTATGGATTTATTCCAAACACATTGGCTGATGATGGTGATCCTACTGATGTATTAGTTATCTCAAGTGAACCAGTAGTTCCTGGTAGTGTTATTAGAAGCAGACCTATCGGAATGCTTGAAATGGAAGATGAGGAAGGAATCGATACAAAAATTATTGCAGTTCCAGTTTCAAAATTAGATAAAACTTTCGACAACATCAAAGAAGTTACTGATCTTCCAGAAGCAACTTTAAACAAAATTAAACATTTCTTTGAACATTATAAAGAGTTAGAACCTGGAAAATGGGTGAAAGTTAAATCTTTCTTAGGTTCTAAAGAAGCTATGGAAGATATCCAAAAATCTATCGATAGATTATCTAAATAAACTCTTGCATATTTAACTAAATAGTGATATATTATTCATCTCTTTTCGGAGTGTAGCTCAGGTGGCAGAGCACGTGCCTTGGGAGCACGGGGTCGCAGGTTCAAGTCCTGCCACTCCGACTTTAAATTGAATATGTCGCGCCCGTAGCTCAGCTGGATAGAGCAACGGACTTCTAATCCGTAGGTCGGAGGTTCGAATCCTCCCGGGCGCACCACTTAGCTTGACAACTTTAAAATTTGTCATATAATTTTCTCTACTTGACGCGGGGTGGAGCAGCCTGGTAGCTCGCCGGGCTCATAACCCGGAGGTCGGAGGTTCAAATCCTCCCCCCGCAACCATATTGATTTTACGGTCGTAGGTTCTAAACGGGTTCTTAAAGCTGTATTCAATCCAGTAAAAGCCTTCTATTTTATCTTTTTCTATTCTGACTTCTTCAAGCACATTTTTTATTATTTCCCTTGCCTGAGATACATCCATACTTAAAACATTATCTATCTGCTCAAGGAGTATATCTATTACCCCATCATCAATTTCTACATCTTCTATTTCCTCAAAAGATTTAAGTTTAATCTCTAAAAGTCTTATCTGTTCTTCGTATTCCTGTATCTTTTTGGCTATTG
>JALVEZ010000160.1 GCA_027030405.1 Hydrogenothermaceae bacterium
TGCCTTTGCTACTTTCGCTTTTCCGAATTCTATAAGTTTTTTCTCTACAATATCCTGAACCTGTTCTACAGTCGGAATTTCATCGGTTTTCAATATTGATTTAAGTTCTTCAACTACTGCCTGTGTTATTTTCTGTGCAATTTCGACATCTTCCTCTCCGACTGCTTTCATTGCCTTTAAGATAGCATTGGTTATTTTTTCTGGATTAAAATCTACGACTCTTCCATCTCTTTTAATGATTTTTGTTATCAATTTCCATCCCTCAATCTTTTATTATATAAATATAAATTATTTTTTAAATTTTTAAATGGATATAAATCTTAGTAAGTTGCACTCAAATAATATTTGCAAAAATATGTAAATTAGGATATATTAATATCTATATAAATCTTAGGAGGTTGGCAAATGACACAAAAAATATATTCCGTTAACGTAACAGATGAAAACTTTGAAGAAATGGTGATGGAAGAATCATATAAAAGACCTGTGCTTGTAGATTTCTGGGCACAGTGGTGCGGCCCTTGTAGAGCATTAAAACCAGTTTTAGAAAAACTTGCCAAAGAGTATGATTTCTTACTTGCAAAAATAAATGTTGATGAAAATCCAAACATAGCACAGGAGTTCGGCGTTCAAGGAATACCTGATGTAAGGATTTTTATAAATGGTAAAGAAGTTGATAAATTTGTAGGAGCTTTACCTGAGTCAAGATTAAGGGATCTTTTATCTAAATATATAAAGTCCGAAATTGATAAAAAATTAGAAGAAGCAAAAATGGAAATTCTTTCTGGAAATAGAGAAAAAGCAGAACAGATTTATAAAGAACTTTTAGAAAAATATCCAGATAATAAAGCTCTTATCTTAGAAGCAGCCCAGTTTTTCATTAATGAAAATAAGCTTGACGAAGCAGAAAAACTTTTAAATACTATAAAAGAGTATGACAAAGAGTATTTTGTAAAAGCTCAGGCAATAAAAGAGTTAGTTAACTTTAAAAGGATTTGTGAAGAACTACAGCCTGAAAATGAACTTGACGAACTCTATAAGAAAGCTTCATGCGAAGTTTTAGAAGGAAAATATGAAGATGCATTAAAAGATTTCTTACAAATCGTTCAAAAAGATAAAAACTATAGAGATGAAGCAGGAAGAAAAGGAATGGTTGCAGTATTTAATCTAATTGGAGAAGGAAATCCTTTAACAAAAGAGTATAGAAAAAAGCTTGCAATGGCTCTTTACTAAAATACAGGCAGGTTTATCCTGCCTTTTAGGGATATAAATATGTATAGAACACTGGCACTTTTTTTAGCAGTTTTAGTTTATAACATTTCAGAGGCATCAATATTAGACAAGATTCAAGAAAAACTTCAAAACTCAAAAGGAATAGAAGCAGAATTTATCCAGACCTCAGAAATAGAAGGTTTCAATGACAAATCAACATTCAAAGGTTATCTGTACATATCAAAACCAGATAAAGTTAAAATTCAGTATGTATCTCCAGAACCTAACATCATCTTTGTAAACGGAAAAGAAACAATCGTTTATAATCCTGTTGAAAAACAGGCAGTTATATCAGAACTTCCAGACCAGTTTATCGTTGTGAAAATTTTCAAACTGATAGCAGAAGGAAAAGATTTTACACAGCTTTTTAATGTTATAAAAATAGAAGAAAAGAAAAATAGAGTTGTTTTACACCTCTTACCTAAAAATGATAATCAACTGAAATCATTATCTATATCCTTCAGTTCTAAAAATTACCTTATAAAAGAACTTAATATAGAAGATAAAGAAGGAAATAAAATTAAAGTCAGTTTTAAAAAATTCAAATATCTTGATAAACCAATTGAACTGGGATTAAAATTAGATAAAGATGTTGAAATAATGAGATATTAAAAAAGGAGATCAAATGTTTTCAGGTAAAAACGTTACAATTCTCACTATTGTCCTGCTTATCATTCTTGCTTTATCTTTTGTCTTTTTAGAAAAAAAATGGAGTGTTTCGTTAGCTCTTATTTTCTCTGCTGTAATCGTTTTTGCAATACTGATCTGGTTGAACGATAAGCATTATAACGAACAAATGAGTTCCAGGGTTATCTCTGTTGACAGTCTCGATTTTGTTCATGATGTTGTAACAAGACAGATGAATATGCACGGAATAAATAAAATCGTTGAAACAGATGACGGTATTGAATTTTATAAAGGTAAACATAAAGCTGGAGAAGTGAAATTCAGAAAAGATGAAAACGGTAATTTAGTAAAAGTAGATGGAAAATATATCATCGAGATATATGCACCTGAATATATTTTACATAACATAGATCACGAGTTATGGAGTTTAATAGGAAAAAAATAATGAGGTGAGGAGATGGAGGTAAAGGTAGAAAAAACAGGGATAACAAATGTTGCAGAGATTAAGGAAAGATTAGA
>JALVEZ010000161.1 GCA_027030405.1 Hydrogenothermaceae bacterium
GATAAAGAACTGAATAAAATTATTGTTGAAAAACAGGTTGGAAAGATAAAAGATCTTCAAGAATTTTTATGGAATAAAAAAATTGAAGGAACAGTTGGTATAGGTCATACAAGATGGGCTACACACGGTGAACCTTCTATTGTAAATGCACATCCTCATATAAGTGAAAAAGGAACCATATCTGTTGTTCATAACGGAATAATAGAAAACTATATGGAACTTAAAAGAGAGCTTGAAGAAAAAGGATACAAATTTAAATCTCAAACAGACACAGAGGTTATAGCTCATCTTTTTGAGGATCTTTATGAAGATAATCTTTTAAAAACTGCTTTGAAAGTGGTAAAAAAGCTGAAAGGAGCTTATGCTGTTGGTGTTATTTCTACACTTGAGCCAGATAAAATTGTTGCTATAAAAAAAGGTAGCCCTTTAATTGTTGGATTAGGAAAAAATGAGAACTTAATAGCTTCAGATATTCCAGCAGTTTTAGAATACACAAAAGATATAATTGCACTTGATGATGAAGAAATTTCAGTTTTAACCAAAGAAAAAGTTGAGATTTATGATTTTCAAGGAAACAAAAAAGAGAAAAAACCTTTCCACGTAGAATGGGATGTTAGCATTGCAGAAAAAGCAGGTTATAAACATTTTATGCTTAAAGAGATTTTTGAACAGCCACGGACAATTGCAGATACAATAACAGGATGTTTCTCAGATCCAAAAGAAGATTTATTTAATACTGTTAAAAATATAAAAAGAATTCAGATTGTTGCCTGTGGAACATCATTCCATGCAGGACTTACTGGAAAGTTCTGGATAGAAAAGTTTGCAAGAATTCCTGTTGAAGTGGATTACGCGTCAGAGTTTAGATACAGAGATTTTATTGTAGATGAAGAAACGCTGATAATAGGAATAAGTCAGTCAGGGGAGACAGCGGATACAAGGTTTGCCCTTTTAGATGCTAAAGAAAAAGGAGCAAAAATAGCATCTATTGTGAATGTAGTTGGAAGTTCATTGGCAAGGGAAAGTGATTATGTTTTATACACTTATTGTGGCCCTGAAATTGGTGTGGCGGCAACAAAAACATTCACTGCCCAGCTTATAGTATTGTTCCTTTTTGCACTGAAAGCGGGTCTTGTAAAAGGGAAAATTTCTCAAGAACAGATTGATTTTTACCACGATAAACTTAATTATCTGCCTTCAATAATCGAAGAAATGCTGAAAAAATCAGATTATATAAAAGAAATAGCTTCAAAATATCAGGAAGCAAAAGATTTTCTTTTCTTAGGTAGAGGGCTTAACTACCCTATAGCACTGGAAGGTGCTTTAAAACTGAAAGAGATTTCTTATATTCATGCAGAAGGTTATCCAGCAGGAGAGATGAAACACGGACCAATCGCATTGATAGACGAACATCTACCTGTTGTAAACATTGTTCCAAAAGATGATTTATATGAAAAAATGTTATCAAATGTTCAAGAGGTTAAAGCAAGAAAAGGTAAGATTATTTCTCTGGGAACTGGAAAAGATGAAGAGGTTATAAACCTTTCTGACGATTACATCATTCTGCCTGAAGTTGATCCAAATTTATATCCTATAGTAAGTATAGTTCCTTTACAACTTCTTTCTTACCATATTGCAACTTTATTAGGTAAGGATGTTGACCAACCAAGAAATCTTGCAAAAACGGTGACTGTAGAATGACGGCAAATCTGAAAAGAAGATGGATCGAGCCTGAAATATTTAAATGTGTTGTAGAAAACACACCTCTGGTATCTATTGATCTGATAGTTAAAAATAAAGAAGGGAAAATCCTTTTAGGAAAAAGAAAAAATAGACCTGCCAGAGGGTACTACTTTGTCCCTGGTGGCAGGATTTTTAAAAATGAAAGAATAGAAGAAGCTTTTAAAAATATATCTGAAAATGAGTTGGGTAAAGCTCTGGATATAAATAAAGCAAAATTTTTAGGAGTTTACCAGCATTTTTATGATGATAACTATTTTGGAGATAATACAGGAACCCATTATGTTGTATTGGCATATGAGGTTTTGGAAGAAGATCTGGATCTAAAGGATGATGAACAGCATTCTGATTTTATCTGGCTTTCTCCTGAAGAAATATTAAAAAGTAAAAATGTCCATCCCTATACGAAGGATTATTTTAGGTGATTTACCAATAATTTGGAGCATTTGAAAAATGTATCATCAGAATAGAACAACTTCCTATAAAAATGATTATAGCTAATGCAATAGATATAAATGATAATTTTATAGCCTGTTCTTTTGGAAAAAATTTATAAAAAAGATAATAAACAGGGAAGAAAGGAAGAATAAATAGCAAAAAAATCATATTAGAAGGATTAATTTTTAACAGATCAGAAATAAAAACAACCAAACCAAATGTAACA
>JALVEZ010000162.1 GCA_027030405.1 Hydrogenothermaceae bacterium
GCATGTTTATATGCATCAAAAGGTGAAGTAGAAAAAGCGAAAAAACTGTTAAAGGAAGCCTTCAGGCTTGATCCATCACTAAAAGAGTATGCAAAAAGCGATCCAGATGTGATGGGGCTATTGTGAAAATGGTATAATAAACAAAAAAAGGTCTTTAATGGAAGAAAAGAAGCCTGTTAAAAAAGAGCAGGAGATAGTTTATTATCAAGAAGATGAGATAGATCTGTATGAGCTGTGGCTTACACTGAGAAAAAGGTGGAAGGTCATCGCCTTTACATCCATTTTATTTGTTTTTACAACTGTAGTTTATATCTTTATCGCAAAACCGGTTTATACAAGCAGTTTTTTTGTTAGGATACCTGTATCAGTAGAAGAAACAAGCAGTATTATTTCGGATTTGTCAGCAAATATTCAGGATAAAAATTACAAAAAACTAAAATATCTGCTTAAGCTACCTGAAGATAACATAAAAAATATCGTAAGCATAACCCCTTCAAAAATAAAAAGAAAACAAGGATTGATTAAAGTAGAAATAGAAGTATACAAACCATCTATAATTCCTGACATTTCTAAATCACTTGTTTCTTATCTAAACAGCAACAGATATGTAAAAAGGAAGATAGAAACAGAAAAGAAAAAACTTCTGATATTTATCAAAGAAAGCAAAAATAAACTACAAGAGATGAAAAAAACAAAAATGCTTATTTATAAGGAATTACGGGAAGGAAATATAAAGACTCTTGGCTTTAATCCCCTTGAACTTGATACAAAAATTTTAAACATACAAAAAGAGATCGCTGAACTTGAGATAAGACTGGAAAATCTTAAAGGATTTGAGATTTCTGTTGATCCTGCAATACCTGAAAAACCAAGCAAACCAAAGAAAAAACTCATACTTGCCGTATCTGCTGCTTCAGGGTTGTTCCTTGGTGTGTTTCTGGCCTTTTTCCTTGAATGGATAGAGAATGCAGGCAGAAGACATAAAAATAATCAAACTCAGTAACGGTTTCTTTAACTATTTTCTAAAATAAATCTCCCCGATTTTAAATAACAGTAAATACATAGGCAAAAGTGCGTCCCAGAAAAAGGTAAATACAGATCCAATAAGATGGATCAAAAGGGGAACAAAAAGCCCAAGTGCAACTATATCAGAAGGCTCTTTTATTTTTACTGTAACAAACCTCTTAAAAGCAAGGAAAAATATTCCAAGAACAGCTATAAGACCAATGATCCCTTTTTCTATAAACTCAGATAAGATGAAAATAGATTCATACTTGTGCCAGTTCTTTGGACTATATTCATGGGGTAGATAATATCCAGACCTTACACCATGTCCTATAAGCAGATTTAACCAGTTTCCCTTTTTTATGTCATTCTTGATGATATTAACAGCATCTATACCGATCCCTATCCTTGCACTGCTGATTCTATTGAGAGTATCAAAGTTTAACTCTTTTTCTCCCAGAACAATATTATTCAAAACCTGAAATCTCACATCAGTCTTTGAAAGATAAAAATAACCTCCGACAATCAAGACAGAGAGAAAAATGTTTGCCCCCCAAAATAATAATTTTTTCATATAACCATTCGTATAAAGAACAACAAAGGACAGATAACTGGCAATAATAAATCCAAGTAATGGTGATCTTCTATGGGTTAATACCAGTATAATAAAGAATAAAAGTGATAAAACGGCAAATAGGATAAACTTTTTATCTTTTTTTAAGTAAAAATAAAAACTTAAAAAAGCCGACATTACAGCAAACATTCCATAAAACTGACCTGTTTCAAACGTGCTTCCCCAAACAGGGATAGGCTGGGAAAACCTGTAATATTTATAAAAAACCATAGGAAGAAGCAAAATCCCGATTATGATAAAAAAGATTATCAGTCTGAACACGAAATCCCTGTCAGCCTTTACTTTAATAAAATAAAGAAACTGGAAAATCCCTTCCTCTATAGATTTTGATGTCATTTTAGGGGCGTATAAAACTGTTGAGAGAACAGAAACGCCCCCAAAAGCCAAAACAGGAAACTTTAAAATCCCTTCTGTTCTTCTGCTTTTTAAAAACTCATAAAAAGCCCACAAAAGACCAACAGCAACAAAAATCTCAAAAACAGAAATAGATATAAAAGCCGACAAAACAAGCAAAAAAAGATACGTCTGCTTTAGATCCATATATTTCTCCAAAATCAGGGGATTTCTTTTTCAAGGGAATTTAAAATAATACTGAAAGCTTCTATTATTTTTTTGTCTTTTATTCTTTCGTATATAGATTTTGCTTGAGTTTCATCATAAATATGAACAAGACTATTCCTTAATAGTATCATTTCAAACAAAATCTGCTCCAGATTTTCAGGAATAATTGCCTCTTTTATGATCGCTCTAAAACAGGACTTTGACGAATTACATTCTATACCTCTAAGCCTCAAAAACTCCTTAACAGCTTTCCATAAAGATTCATAAGTATATTCAAACCTTTTTGTTGTTATCTCAACAATAAAATCTTCCTTAAAAATCTCAGGCAAAGCTGGATTTTCAATTACTTCTCTAAACTTTGCAAACGCTTTTTTAAATTTTTCATAAGCTCTGGTGTACTTTTCCATATTTTTCCCTTCATAATGTTCTCAATAAATTTTATATCAGTTATACTTCCTACATCTACAAGATCAACCTCTCTCAAAATCGGCAGTTTATTAATCTCTTCCTTTATTTTTAAAATTTCATATGAAGAAAGCTTTCTTCCACAGTAAATAGCAACATCAATGTCTGAAGCTCTGCTGAACCTTTCACCTATAATTGAGCCAAAAAATATGATGATGCAATTTCCGTTAGTAGCCCTCTCCATAGCTTTGCCTATCATATCCATATATTCTTTTTTTGTGTATTTTCTAAAACTTGTTTTCATCTTTAAAACCTTTTGTTTATCTCCCAGTTCCATGCTGTTTTTATTATATACTCAAGATCATCAAACTGGGGTTTTTTCATCTTTTCATTCCTTTTGGAAGTTTTGATCTTAATATTGAAAAGTATATCTTTGTGTAAACGACAACAAAAAGCAGTATAAAGGATACCAAAACAGGTGTATTATCCCAGAATAAAACGGCAGGTATCACGCCAACCATATTAACAGCCCATATCAAAGGAGATGTGGCAGGGTTTCTGTAAACAGGGTTTGATGTTCCAAGGAGCTTTTTTACTATCGTTTTGTATAAAAGCGTGTGCAGGTGAAATCTGTCTGGCTGTGTGGGAGAGACCTTTCTTAAAAACTTCCTTCTGTAGATTGAAAACAAAGTTTCATAAATTGGATAGACAGCCACCGCTATAGGAAACCATGCTGAGACCTGCAGGTGATTTTTCACAAGAAGGATAGATAAAACGGCGATAGTAAAACCTATAAGATAAGCCCCCCCGTCCCCCAGAAATATCAGACCATATGGGTAATTAAAAATAAAAAATCCCAACACTGCTCCTATCATTATAAGGCTTACAGCAAGCACGAAATAATCGTTGTTAACAAAGGCAACATAGCTAATAGCAAAAAAAATTGATATGCTTACCCCTGAAGCAAGACCGTTAAATCCATCTATTATGTTAATAGCATTTGTCAGACCTGCTACAGCAAAAACTGTAAAAACAAAAGCAAATGGATAGAAAGAAAATAACTGGTCAACCAATGGTATATCAACCCTGACAACGATACTGCCCAGAAGAAAAACAGCTAAAACACCAGAAATCAGCATAAAAACAAACCTTTTTTTTACGCTAACTTTTTTTGTTATGTCCTCAAGAAGACCTCCTGCAAAAGCAGGGAATGACGAAACAACAAAAAGCCAGAAATAGTTCAGATAAGGAACATCTTTTATCGTCAGAATTAGACCGGCAAAAACAAGACCGATAAAAATGCCCAGACCTCCAGCCCTTGGGGTTGGCTTATGGTGTAGCTTTTGTGTTCCCCCTTTGACAGGATCATAAAAATATTTTGGAAAGTACTTGATTATAAAAAAACAAACGATAGATGAAAAAATAAAAGAAATTATAGATGATAAAACCATCTTCCCCTTCCAGCATTCTATTCAGTGAGAACAAGCTCTAACTCTTTATCCCAGCTTTTTATCTCTACTTCCGTTTCTCTGCATATTTTACCATTATCCATAGCCGAAAAGTCCGGTCTTTTTGCAGGGAGATTGAATACATCTTTTGAGACAGGATGAATAAACTTTTTTATACCTTTTATCTGGAGGATTTTTTTTGCCCATTCGTATCTTGAGGCATAACCGGTGTTGGTAAGATGGTATAAACCGGTCAGACCCTGATCAACAGCCTTCAGGCTGACTTCCACTATAGTTCTTGTTGAAGTGGGAACTGATATCTCATCGTAGGCTATTTTTAGATAATCGCTGTCTTTTGCCCACTGCATAAGCTTGTGTAAAAAGTTTTGTTTTCCTTCCCCGTACACCCAGCTTGTTCTGAAGATCAGATATTTTTCCGGAATTTCTTCCAACAGCCATTTTTCACCTGTCAGCTTGCTTTTTCCGTATTCATTCAGCGGGTTTGGAATGTCTTCTTCTGTATAAAGACCGCTTTCTTTTGTTCCGTCAAAAACATAGTCTGTTGAATAACTAATTAGATAACTGCTGTATTTTTTACAGGCAAATGCCAGATTTCTAACCCCTAATGCGTTTGTTTTGTAAGCATTCCAGTAATCTGTTTCGGCTTTATCAACAAGATTGTAGGCTGCACAGTTTATAACGATATCCGGTTTATATTCTTCAAAAACTTTTAGAACACTATTTAGGTCAGATATGTCACATTCTCTGTGGGACAAAGCTAAGCACTCTTTTTTCTGGTTTTTCAGTTTTTTTACAAAAGCATTTCCAAGCTGTCCATCTTTTCCTAATATCAGATATCTCATTTATACACTTTTCCCCAGTAGTCTTTCAGGTATTTTAGCTTTCTTCCAACCCAGTCCATGTTATCAAGATACCATTTTACAGTTTTCTCAACACCTTCCTCAAATTTTATCTTTGCCTGCCAATCTATTTCTTTTTTTATTTTTTCTGTGTTTAAGGAATACCTGAAGTCATGACCGGGTCTGTCCTTTACGAACTCTATCAGGTCTTCAGATTTTCCCAGTATGTTCAAAATAGTTCTCACAACATCTATATTTCTTTTTTCCTGACCACTTCCCACGTTGTAGATCTCACCGATTTTCCCTTTTTGTATTATCTCAAACACAGCCTCAGCACAGTCTGAAACAAAAAGCCATTCTCTGATGTTTTCCCCTGTTCCGTAAACAGGGATCGGCTCATTATTCAGGGCTTTTATTATCACAACAGGAATAAGCTTTTCTGGATACTGCCACCAGCCATAATTGTTAGAAGGTCTGACTGTTATAACCGGAAGACCGTATGTTCTGTAGTATGCCCTACCGAGCATATCTGCAGCAGCTTTACTTGCAGAGTAGGGCGAGTTTGGAACAAGAGGTGTGTCTTCATAAAACTGGCCTTTCTCTTCAAGCTCCCCATAAACCTCGTCTGTGGCTATGTTTACAAATAGCCTGATATTACTCTCTTTAGACAGATCCAGAAGAACCTGAGTTCCCTTTACATTGGCATCAACAAACGGAGAAGCA
The DNA here is from genome assembly GCA_027030405.1 of Hydrogenothermaceae bacterium. Lineage (GTDB taxonomy): Bacteria > Aquificota > Aquificia > Aquificales > Hydrogenothermaceae > JALSSE01. Next base: position 5,637 of record JALVEZ010000162.1, read on the forward strand.
TCAAGTATGCTTCTATCCACATGGCTTTCTGCAGCCCAGTGAACCACTATATCAGGCTTTTCTGTCTTGAATATGTATTCCATAAATTCCCTGTTTGTTATATCGGCTTTGTAAAATCTTATTTTATCCTCAACACTTTTCAGCCGTTCCAGATCTCCTGCATAGGTGAGCTTATCAACAACCGTCGTATCAAAACCTCTTTTTACAGCCTGCCTTACAAACTCACTTCCTATAAATCCTGCACCACCTGTTACCAGAAGTTTCAAAATCTACCCTCCGTAAATGAAGTTTATGTCTGCATCTTTTATTGACGGCAGTTTTTTATCCTTTTCTGATAGCAAAACACTGCCTGTTTCATCTAAAGGCCAATTTATGCTCAGGTCTCTGTCGTTCCATACTATTCCTGCTTCATTATGCGGTGAATATTCTGCTCCTGAAACCTTATATATTACCTCAGTTTCATCTGAAAGGGTCAAAAAGCCGTGAGCAAAACCTTTCGGTATCCAGAGCATAAGCTTATTTTCTTCGGAAAGCTTAAAACCGACCCATTTTCCAAATGTTGGGCTCCCTTTTCTTATATCAACGGCAACATCAAATATTGATCCTTTTATGCATCTGACAAGCTTCCCTTGAGAAAAAGGCTCTTTCTGGTAATGAAGACCCCTTAAAACACCTTTAACAGATCTTGAGTGGTTATCCTGAACAAAATCTGTGTCTATACCGGCTTTCTCAAAATCAGACTTTTTATAAAACTCCATAAAAAAGCCCCTGTCGTCGCCAAAAACCTTGGGTTTTACCAGAATAACATCAGGGATATCTGTTTTTATAAACTCAAAAGGCATTTTTACTCCCCTTGAAGTAACTCTTTTGGTGTTTTTCTTTCTATATCTGTTTTATCAAAGTCTTTGTCAAAACTTACTAATACAAGATTATATTTTTTAGAAAGATAGTATTGGTAAGCATCATCAAAATCTATATTAAAATTTTTGATTGCATCAACAACTTTGTATAAATTGTTAGATTCTATAGTTAAAATATTTACTCCTGAAGTATTAATATCTTCTAAAAACATTTTAGCTGTTTCATATTCTTTTAGTTTAGCGAGTATTATGAGAATGGAATGTAAAGAAAAATCTGATATTGCTAAAGAATTACTATCAATTTTACTTAAAAAATCAAAAGCTTCTATACTTTTCTCTCGATCCAGTAAAATTTCAAGCCATATGTTTGTATCTATCAAGTATTTCATTAAAGAGATGTTCTCCACTCTAAAGCTTTTTTTTGAAGTTCCATAGAGGTAAATTTTTTCCTATATTTGCTTAATCTTCCCTTCCAGTTCAATGATAATCTTTTTCTGGTTTTTGATTTCGCTAATAAATATTCTGCAAAATCTTTAACTTCTTTTTTTAAATCTTCTGGTAAACTTTCTATCAAGCTTATCAACTCTCTATCTTTTATGGTTTTCATCTTTAACCTCTATGACTGAAATTCTGTAGTTTAAATTTATTATATCTGCTCACCTTCTGCCTGTTCTATTAAATATCTGCCATACTCCGTTTTCCCCAAAGGTTTTGCAAGTTTAAGAAGTTGCTCTCTGGTTATCCACTTATTTTTGTATGCTATCTCCTCAATACAACCTATCATCAGCCCTGTTTTTTTCTCAATTGTTGCAACAAACTCTCCAGCTTCAAGGAAGCTGTCGTGTGTTCCGGCATCAAACCATGCAAAACCTCTACCCAGAAGCTTTACCTTTAGTTTTCCCCTTTTTAGATACTCCTCATTAACAGATGTTATCTCAAGCTCTCCTCTATCTGAAGGCTTTATTTTTTTTGCTATATCAACAGCTTCCCTGTCGTAAAAATACATTCCAACAACAGCAAAATTTGATTTGGGTTTTTCCGGTTTCTCCTCAAGAGACAAAACATTTCCTTTTTCGTCAAACTCCACAACTCCAAATCTTTCTGGATCTTTCACAGCATATCCAAAAACGTAAGCTCCCCCATTTTCCTGAATGTCCTTCCTTGCCTGATCCATAATTTTTATAAGATCGTGTCCGAAAAACACATTATCTCCAAGCATATAACAGATATTGTCGTTTCCTATAAAGTCCTCTGCTAATATGAGCCCTTCTGCAAGACCGTTAGGTTTTTTCTGTATCCGGTACTGCACGTTCATTCCAAGATGAGAGCCGTCTCCAAAAAGTTTTTGGAAATCCTTCAGATCTTCAGGATTTACTATAAACATAACATCTTTTATCCCAAGAAGCATAACAAGAGATAGGGGGTAATAAATCATAGGTTTGTTATAAATAGGGAGAAAATGTTTGTTTGTTGCTATTGTAACCGGATAAAGTCTTGTTCCACTCCCACCTGCAAGGATTACGGCTTTCATTGCTTTTCCTCTATCCTATCATACTTATCATCAAATCTAACTATATCATCTTCTTCTACATATTCCCCCACCTGAACTTCTATAAGTTCAAGTGGAATTTTCCCTGGATTTATTAGCCTATGTTTCTTAGATTTAGGAACAAATATACTCTCATTTTCATGAACATAAAATTCTTTTAGATCTTTATTTTCATCCTCTAAAATTACTTTTGCTGTCCCTTTTACTACCACCCAGTGCTCACTTCTATGGTAATGCATTTGAAGGCTTAATTGCTCTCCTGGTTGAACAGTAATCCTTTTTATTCTATACCTATCCCTCTTTTCAAGCTCTGTATAACTACCCCAAGGTCTATAAACTGTTGTATGAAACTCTGTTAAGTGCTTTGTTTTTGGATTTTCTTTTAAAATTTGTACTAAATCTTTAACTTTTTGTCCTTTACCTTTTTTTGCTATAAGAATTGTATCAGGAGTTTCTATTATAAGCATATCTTCTATTCCTATTGTTGCTATTAACCTTTCATTTCCCATTATAAGTGAATTTTTAGTTTCTATGTCTATAATATTTCCTATTTTGACATTATAGTTTTTATCTTTATCTAAAACTTCATAAACACTATCCCATGAACCAACATCAGACCATATAACATCCATGGGTAGAACAATAGCTTTATCTGTCTTTTCCATTACAGCGTAATCAATAGATATATCAGGCATTTCTTCAAAGCCCATTATTGTCTCTTCAAAAGTTTTATTGTATATAAGATTAAATATTTCAGGTGCATGATTTTTGAATTCTTCAAGAATGGTTTTTATAGAAAATGCAAACATACCGCTATTCCAATAGTAGTTTCCACTTATCAAATACTTTTGGGCTGTTTCTAAATCTGGTTTTTCATGAAATTGTTTTACTCTATATGCTTGATACCCTAAAGAATTTTTTAAATCTGCTTCAATATATCCATATCCTGTTTCAGGTTTAGTTGGATTTATACCAAATGTTATTATATATCCTCGCTTTGCAAGTTTTTCTGCTTTTTTAATATACTCTATAAATTTGTTAATAGGTGAGATTATGTGGTCTGAAGGCGAAATAAATAACACTTCTTCC
>JALVEZ010000163.1 GCA_027030405.1 Hydrogenothermaceae bacterium
AAACACCGCCTCGCCCACACCGGCAATCGCCGTATCATTCTCCAGATAAACCGGTACGTCATAGTACTTTTGCAACTCAGCCACCACTGACTTCTCTATCCAGTCGGTTAGGACCACATCGTTCTGAATGCCGGTTTTATCCTCCAATAAAGGACCGCGAATACCTCCCGCCATAGCTTTGGGAGGGTTGCCGTCGGTTACTTTAGCAATGGCCTCGGCCATCTTTTTTATGCCTTCGGTAAATTTTTTAGGAGTTTTAAATGACTCTACTTGGCCTAGTGTACTTAAGTCGTCACTTTTCACTACTCTGGTCTTAGTGCCGCCAATATCAAAAAGTATGTAAGTCATAACAAGATAATTTTAACACGACAATCGTACTTCATATTTACAGACCCAATATTTTCTTGGTCTTAATTTTGTAAATTTCCACGTTTGGCTGATCAAAGGCGTTGAGATTCATAAGTTCAGCCACGTACATAGTTTCCAGCATCCGCATTCCCATAAATAAACCGAGTGAATAGCTCAGGTTGTCGTTAAAAATGGTGGAACGGTACGGCAGCTTGCGCTCCTGGTACGCCCCCATTACCCCGCCGTAAATAGCGGTCGCCACCTCCTCAAGAGTATGAAGTCTATCGTGTTATCATCAAAGGCAACAAAATCGGTGTAAACCCCGGCAAAGCCGCTTAAGTAGAGTTGTCCGACCGAATGAAGCTCCACCGGCGTAGAGATGGTCGGTACAAAACCTTTCTTCACCCTTTTGCCGGACCGGTCTTTTTCTTTACCGATACTCTCGGCAAACAACTGTCTGTACCAAGCCCCTAAACGCTCCAGACGTATATCAAACGCAAAGAAATTATAATGAGTGTACTTTTTATTCAGATAGTAATTTAGCCGCGCCGCACTTTCCGCTACCTCAGTTTCAAATTCCTCGTTGGTAACATCGAGCACGCCATCGATAAAAGCGTCGGTATCGTGACCCAAAAGTGCCAAGGGGACCAAACCGACTTCCGTGGTGACCGAATAACGTCCCCCCACCACTTCAGGCATGGTAACCAAAGTAACCCCCAGACGCTTACCGGTTTTCATAAAATTAGTATCGGCATTACCAATAAAGATAGTCTGCCGGTAAATGCCTTTACCGAATTTTTTCTCCAGTCTATCAAGTAAGATACCGGCGTTAACCAGTGTTTCTGCCGTACCACCTGATTTACTGATTACACACACTACTATCTTTTTTAACGAGCGAACGGATTCCAATTCCGACAATACTTTATTCATTTTGTAAGCAGACACCGTATCCAAAGAATGTAAATTAACCCGACCTTGATCCAATACCGTGTGTACCGCTTCTGTTCCCAAGTTGGAACCTCCGATACCAACCAGGACCAAATGCTTGATGCCTTTGAATTGTTTTTTGAGATTATCAATCGTGTCGTGCAGATTCGGATCTTTTATGTGAGCCAATGCGTACTCGGGAACAGCTGAGTCATTATCCCTGACCACCGTTTTAACCTTGTCCCGGTAACGCGTAAGTTTTTTTACACTTGTTTTTATCTTATTCTCCGCTTCTCTATCAATATCAAAGTAAGAAATATTCATATCTGTTGCGCCGTAATTATAAATTTATAACTGTCTGGTCTTCTTAATCTTTTTTACCTCGCGGCAAACGTATTTATACGCTTCGTCCACATCGTCTATGACTTTGAACAACTCCATATCTTCCGGGCTGATGGTTTTGAACTTCTCCACCAGATTCTGCTGAAACAGCCGTACAATCGGATCCCAATACTCCTTACCGTACAACACCACCGGAATACGGTTAATCTTTTTGGTCTGAATCAAGGTTATAATCTCAAAAAACTCATCCAGAGTACCAAAACCGCCGGGAAAATAAATATAGGCCTCGGAAGCAAAAGTGAGCATTACCTTGCGAGAAAAGAAAAAATCAAAATTTAAAGAAGCGGTGGTGTACGGATTCAATTTTTGTTCAAACGGTAACTGGATGTTTAAACCAACCGATTTTCCTCCCACCTTATACGCGCCCACATTGGAAGCCTCCATAATCCCCGGACCGCCGCCGGAAATAACCGAAAAACCCTTCTTGGCCAATTTGGCCGCCAGTTTTTCCGCGTCTTTGTAATACCGGTTATCAGGAGTGGTGCGGGCACTGCCCCAGAAAGTAACCGCCAAATCATGTTCACGCAAAAGCTCAAACCCCTGCACAAACTCAGCCATAATGCGAAAAACACGCCAGGATTCAATAGCGTCACCATCGACTCCATTTGGGTCCAGTAGTTCATCTACTACTCTGGTGTTTTCAATTTTAGCTTTCTTATTTTTTTTCTTTGCTCTACCTATCATATGCATATTGTAGC
>JALVEZ010000164.1 GCA_027030405.1 Hydrogenothermaceae bacterium
AGGTATTTTTGAGCTCTTGAGTGAAGAGGATTTTAAAACAGAAGAGGTCTGTTTTTTTATACAGATATTCCAGACAGAAAATGAGTTACATGACAAAATCAAAGCAGTTTTACAGAAGCTTTAAAAGCAAAATTAATTATAATGTTAAGCTTTTTGAAAATTCGTAAAGCGAATTAAAAGATAATATTTTGTCATTATTATACCCTATTAGTATGCTTTTCATTCCTGCATTTTTTCCAAATTCAATATCTGATAAAGAATCTCCCACCATTATAGATTTTGAAAAATCTATTTCAGAAAAATCTTTTTTTGCCTGTAGTGCCATTCCTATTTTTGGCTTTCTACAATCACAGATTTCTTTTTTATAATCATGAGGGCAATAATATATTTTATCAATCTTTATACCTTCCTTATCAAAAGTTTTCATCATCTTTTTGTGAATGTTTAGTAAATCTTTTTCCGTCATTAAGCCCCTTCCGATCCCTCTTTGATTTGTTACTATAATAATTCTTCCAAATATTGTGCTTAATATTTTTAATGCTTCTATAGTTTTAGGTAAAAATTCAAATTGACTCCAACTTCTTACATAATCCCCTTCTATTTTCTTATTTATAACACCATCTCTGTCTAAGAATAATGTCCAACCTTTATCAATATTTAAATTCTTTAAAATCTCTTTTCGCTCTTTCATAATCTTCCGGTATCCCAATATCTATAAAATATGAATTGAATGGTTTTCCGAAAAATGAACATTTCTCATAATGTTTTTCCATAAAATCCTTTTCAAAAGAAAATTTTTGTGGTAGAGTTAGTGATTGAAAAAACTCTTTATCTAAAAAATAAATCCCTCCATTAATTAGACCTTCCCTTCTATATTTTTTTTCTAAAAAAGCAGTAATTCTAAAATTGGAATCTATATCTATCACACCATATCTGTCGAAATTATACATTTCTTTTAAGGCTAATGTTAATTTTGAGTTTTTACTTTTATGAAACTTGTAGAAATGTTCCAAATCAATATCAAAAAAAGTATCTCCATTTAAAATCAAGATATCTTTACTGTTTGTAAATTCTAAAGCTTGTTTTATAGCTCCACCTGTTCCTAAAAGCTCTTTTTCTTCCGAATAAGTAATTGGCAAATTTTTAAAATTGTTTCCAAAGTATTCTTTAATTGTATTTGACTTATATCCAACTGCTAAAACTATATGTTCAACATTATGAAAGCTTAAATATTTAAATAAATATTCTAAAAACGGTTTATTATTAATTTTTGCCATAGGTTTAGGAATATCTTTAATAACACTTCTTAATCGTGTTCCCAATCCACCTGCAAGAATTATAGCTTCTTTAACCATTAAAAAGTTCTCTCTCCACGATCTCACATATTATGTGTCCAATTGTAATATGAGCTTCTTGTATTCTTGGAGTATCAGTTGATGGAACATTTATTAGATATTTACAAATATCTCTTATTTTACCACCATTTTCTCCGGTCATTCCAACAGTAATCATACCAATATTATTAGCAAGATTTATAGCCTTTACAACATTCTTAGAGTTCCCAGAAGTTGATATTCCTATTAAGATATCTCCTTTTCTACCCTTTGCTTTTACTAACCTTGAATACACTTCATCATAAGAATAATCGTTTGCGACAGCTGTTAAATACGAAGTATTGATATGTAACGCTTCTGCGAATAAAGGTTCTCTATCAAAATAAAATTTACCTGATAACTCAGCAGCTATATGTTGAGCATCTGCTGCACTACCGCCATTTCCACAAATTAAAACTTTTTTATCATTCCTAAAGGCAGTGATAATTTCTTTTACAACTTCAGATATTATAAATATTAATTCTTTATCTTCTAAAATTTTCTTTTTTACATCTAAAGAATTAAGCAGTGACCTCTTTATTTCATTGCTAAACATGTTAAACCCTCCATGTTTCAAGTCCATATTTAGTAAATTGAAATCTTCTGAATTCCCCTCCAAATTTTTGTAGTGCTTTTATAACATTGTACCTTGTATTTTTGGGACAGTAGAAAAGCATGAAACCTCCTCCACCAGCACCAGATATTTTACCTCCTGTTGCACCGGCTTTTACAGCTTCTTCATATATTTCATCAATAATTGGATTACTTATACCTTCTGCCATTTGTTTTTTATATTTCCATCCATAATCTAAAATTTCTCCTATTCTATAAAGCTCACCTCTTAATATAGCTTCTTTCATTAAAATTGCCTGTTCTTTAAGTTTATGCATAGCTTCTATAGATTTTTCTTTCTTTTTATTAACGTTTTTTATTTGAGTTTCAATTATCCTTGAGGAAAGCCTGCTTGTTCCCGTGTAGTAAAGTAAAATGTTAAATTGAAGTTCGTTTAGAACTTCCGTTTTTATTCTAAGTGGATTTACTATTACTTTGTCATTATCATAAAACTCCATAAAATTAAATCCACCAAAAGTTGCTGCATATTGATCCTGTTTTCCACCAGCCATTCCTAAATCTTTTCTTTCTATTTCATAAGCAAGATGTGCGATATCGTATTCACCTAAGGGTAGTTTTAACCACTCTGTAAAAGCTCCCAATATGGCAACTACCAAAGTAGAAGAACTTCCAAGTCCTGAACCTGGAGGAGCATCTACATAGGTAGATAATGTAAAAGATAAAGGTTTTTTTGTAAAATCTTTAACTATTCTATTATAAACTCCTTTAAATAAATCTAAATTTCCGTTTATATCTATAAATTCTTGGGAAGAACACTCTAATATTTCATTTTTATCTATTGAACTAAAAACTATTTTTCCATCATCCCTTGGTTCAATAGTAGCATAAGCATACATATTAACCGTTGCGTTTAATATAGCACCCCCATATATATCCGCGTAAGGACTGACATCTGTTCCCCCTCCTGCTAATCCCAACCTTAGAGGTGCTTTTGACCTTACTATTTTATTCATTTTCTTTCAATAAATTTTTATATAAATTTATTAACTGATTAGTAGCATATTCAATATTATACATTTTTATTATATCTGAATGCAAAATTTTATTTGTAAACATATCCTTATTAGAAACAACATATTTTATAGCTTTAGATAACAATTTAGGATCTCTTACATCCACCATTTGACCAAATTGACCGTTCTTGTTAATGAAACCTACCCCTGTACTTTTCAATTTATGAGTTATAATTGGTTTACCTAACATTAATGCTTCTATTATAACTAAACCTAATGCTTCCGTCCTATAAGTGGAAGGTAATACAAATATTTCACACTTCTTCATATAGGGATATACATTTTTTACATTTCTTAATAATAAAACTTTTTTATTTAGTTTTTTTTCATTTATAATTTTTTTCAACTTACTGTACTCTTGACCATTTCCAATAATAACTATCAAATAATCTTCTGGTAAATACTCTGCAGAATTGATTAAATACTCAAAGTTTTTATAATAAGTTAATCTCCCTACAGATAAAATAATTTTCTTGTTCTTAAATCTTCTCTCAAAAGTTACAAAAGATTTATCTTTTGATTCTGAAAGTCTTAGAATTCTTTCTACGTCCACGCCAGCTGGAATAAAAATTATTTTTTTTCTAAAGCTTTTTAATTGTTGCGAATACATAATGTAGTTTGGAGAGGTGGCGATGATTTTATGAACACTATTTAAAAATTTTTTTTGTAAAGGTCTATAAAAAAAGTAAGATATTTTCTGTTTCACTATATCAGAATGCCAGTGACATACTTTTATTTTATTATCACATAACAATGATAGTACTTCTGCAAGTGGATTTGGAGAGTGTATATGTATGATATCATAACTATTAATAAACTTTAAAAAATTTAGGACATATTCAAAAGATATTGGGGCGGAATTTAATATGAAATTCACTTTAGATAAGTAGTATTTGTATTTAATTTCGTACTTATCTGAAGTCAAGGATTTTTTTTTCAAAAAACATAGTAAGTCTGCTTTTACTCCCTTATTATTTAAGGAGTTTAAAAGATCATTAGTAAATATTTCTATTCCACCAAAAAAACCAGGACAAAATTTCCCTAAATGTAAAACTTTTATCTCTTTACCTGTCAAGATAAATTTTACCTTTTTTTATTTTCTCTCTCCAATAATTTAATAGATCTCTCATTGTTTCTTCAAAGGTATAAATAGGTTCCCATCCTGTGTGTCTTTTAAATTTTGATGTATCAGGTATTTGCAAGTCAGCATCAATTGGTCTTAACCTATTCGGATCAACTTCAACTTTTATTCTATCTTTTACCGGAGACAAAGATATCAGATAATCTAACATCTCTCCAACAGTACAAGTATAAGATCCTCCTATGTTATAATATTCACCTGGAATTGGATTAATTGTTACTAACATGTAATAAGCTCTTACAGCATCTCTAACATCAGCAAAAGTCCTCAACGAGTTTAAATTCCCGACCTTAACAACTGGTTCTTGTAGTCCTGCTTCAATCATAGCTATCTGTTTTGCAAATGTGGATTCGGCAAACACATCTCCTCTCCGTGGACCTGTATGTGTAAACATTCTTGTTGTTACAGTTCTCATACCATAAGCTTCTCCATAATATCTTCCTAGTAAATCTGTACCAGCCTTAGAAATTGCATAAGGAGAAGCTGGATGAAAAGATTCGTCTTCCTTTATTGGCACTTTATCCTTGGGAACTCTTCCAAAAACTTCTGAAGAAGAACATACATGAATAACTGGGTCTATTTCTCCCTTTTCAACAAATAACCTTAATGCCTCCAATAAGTTTGCAGTTCCTAATATATTTGTATTCAAAGTTTCCAAAGGAGAATCAAAACTTGTTTTAGGATAACTTTGAGCAGCAAGATGAAATACATAATCTGGTTTTACACTATCAATAACTTTAATAAGGGAACTTAAATCGTTTAGATCCCCATAGTGAAAAAAAACCCTTTGCTTTTTATTTACCATAGGTATAAGATGTTCTACATTATCTAAAGGACTTCTCCATCTACACATACCATGAATTTCCCAATCAGTATTTTCCAACAAAAAATCTGCCAAATGAGATCCAACCATACCAGTTATTCCAGTAATTAAAGCTTTTTTCATAAGAAAACCTCCTCAAAAGAATTATGTTAGTTGGAAACTTTTTATTTTTTCTTTATCATCTATTAATTCATATTTACCATTTCCCTTTAAGTATAGTATTTTTGTTGCTATGTTTTTTACTAAATTGATATCATGACTTATAAAAATTACTGTTTTTTTAGAATTTATTAAATCATAAAAAAATTTAATACACTTTTTGCTGAAATCTTCATCCCCAACTGCCAATATTTCATCAAAAATGTAAATATCTCCTTTTGCATGAACTGCTATTGAAAAAGCCAGCCTCATTCTCATCCCCGATGAATAAAACTTTAAAGGGGTGTTCATAAAATCAGTTATTTCCGCATATTCAAAGATTTCAAAAAGATTTTTTCTTATATAATTGAAATTCATACCCAGTAAGATTCCATTTAAAAAAGTATTTTCGATACCAGTCAGTTCGTTATTAAAAGCAACTCCAAGTTCTAAAAAAGGAACTACTTTTCCTTTTACTATTATTTTTCCAGATGTTGGGTATATAGTTTTAGCTATTAATTTTGCGATAGTAGATTTCCCTGTACCATTTTTACCTACAATACAAAAAATATCTCCATTATCAATATTCAAAGTGAAATTTTCTAATATTTTTATTTCCTTTATAGAATTGCTATATTCTTTTATTTTTTTGAAATTTATTAGAAAGTTTTTTAAAGTATATGGGTGTGCATTATAAGCTTTATAATATTTGGTAACATTTTTAAAAAATATCATAGTTATAAATAGTTTACTATTTTCTTTTTTAAGAAATTATACACTATTAGAGAAAAAATTATCAAGAATACACATATAAAAAATTCTTTTATCCATATTGAGATGCTATATATTTCCCTAATTTTATATTTATCAAAAAATGGAGATTTAATAGCCTCTAAAGCAAATGCTAAAGGATTAATATAATAATATAGTGTTTTATATTTCTCTGGAATAGGCAAAGGGAATATTATAGGTGTCAAAAATACACCATAAGTTAATACTAACTCCCATATTTGTTGGAAATCACGAAAAAAAGTATTTAAACAAGCCAACATTATATTCAAACCTAAAATTAGCAAGGAAATTAACAAAATTCCTAAGAAAAAAAAAGATAAATCCATTACATTAATCCGTGGAATTGTTTTATTCAGAATAATATGTGTTGTAAAGTAAATTATGAAAAATATAGTTAGATTGACCAAAAAACTATAAAAGCTAGTTAAAAGAGCAGAAATAGGAAATATAAGTTTATTCACATATAGCTTTGTTATTATCCCTGCTTTTCCTATAAATGAGTTCAGTCCCAGAGAAGTTGCTTCTGCAAAATAATTCCATACAAGTACACCTAAGAATAAACTTAGAGCATATTCAAAACCTGTATTTAATTTTAAGATTAATCCAAAAATAGAAAAATATACTATGAACATAAGTAAAGGTTTCATAAATGACCATAAGAGACCAAAAAAACTACCTTGATATTTCAATTTAAGGTCAAGCAATGAAATAACTATTATTTTTTCTATATTATTCCGTATCATTTAATTATTTTCCTCAAATAATCTCTTATACAAATAAATATTTGTATGTATATTGTAATTATTATAATATTCCTGAATAGCTTCTTTATACTTTCCATCTTCAAAATATTTTATTTTGTTAGCTAATTCTAAATAGTTTCCTATATCAAACATTTCAAAAGCATCTCCAGTATATTTTTTAAATTCCATAAATGCATAGTTATTTGAAAAAATTGCGTTAGATTCCGTCTCAAGAGTTAATGCGGCTATCCCAGAACCACTCTGTCCTGTTTCCAAATAGGGTAGTACAACATAATCCATCAAGTTTAAATATGTTATAAAATCTTCATCGTTTAAAGCTCCTACAAATATAACTCTGTTTTTTAATAATTTTTCTTCCAATTGGTGTATTGATAAGAGTCTCTCTTTAAGGAAAAATCTACTCTGTTTTATATTTTCTTTATCTCTCTTTTCTATATATTCTGTTAACTCCTTAATATAAGGATTTACATCCTCAAATATATTGATACTTTGAGGGTGCTGAGATCCACAAATAAAAAGTTTATAATTATCAGGTAGGTTTTCAAGAGCTTTTATTGCAGTAATATGTCCTTTATAATGAGAAAGAAATCCAAATATTCCAATTAACTTATGATTTTCTTTTAAATTATATTTTTTGAACAATTTACTTTTCATCTTTTTAGCTCTATCCTTAAAAAAATTAATTTCATTTCTAGTTAAAAAAGTTATGGGATGGTCATATACCTGATCAAATGAAAAAAAAGCTTTTATATTTCTTTTTTCTCTTCTTGTATGGACAATTACTTTAACAGGTTTTTTATAAGAATAATCTTTTATTATATTTATAATATCCTCATACATGCTCGCAAAATAATTCTTATTTTTAAATTCTTTTAAAGTTTTAATTGGATTTCTATTTGATAATAAAGATTTTAAAAAAGTAGTTAAGTATAAATCTTTTTTAATATCCAATCTATGTAAAGTAACTATTAAATTTTGTGAAGCTTTGGTCAAAATTTCAAACCTTCTTACAATATCTTTTTTATAAATACCAAATAATCCAGCTTCAAATTGAATATTAACATAATCAAACTTTTCCAATTCATAAGCTATTTCTTTAATATGTTCATCACCAAGCTTCTTTACTTTTTTTGATGTAGATCTAAGGAAAAACTGGTTTAATGGAAAAACAGTAACGTCATAAAATTTACTAAATTCTTTTTGTAAAACATAAGTATACGTAGCATTTCCACATAATTCGTTATAAGAACTTATAATGGCTAATTTTTTCTTTCCCATAGTTTTAATTCCTTATACGATCTTGATTCTCACAGAACCAATCCCATGTAATTTTAAGCCCTTTTTCTAGAGGATATTGAGGCTTAAATCCAATTGAGTTAAGTTTAGAAAGATCATAAGCTCGGTACTCTTGTCCGTTAGGTTTTGTCCTATCCCACTTTATATTTGTTACACCAGTTATTTTAGATAGCGTGTCAACAACTTCTTTTATACTGTATACTACACCACTTCCTAAATTGATTTCTCCCTTAAACTTCTCCATTATTAATAATAATGCCTTTGCTGCATCATAGGAAAAAAGAAAATCCCTTCTTGCAGAACCGTCTCCCCAAACAACAACGTCATCACCTTTCAGTTTTGCTCTATAGAATTTGCTAATTAGCGATGGAATAACATGACCAAAATGTTCATTAAACCTATCATGAGGTCCGTATAAATTACTGCTTATTACATATGCATATTCCAATCCATATTCTCTATTATAGGCTCTTAATTGCACATCCATTACTCTTTTTGCAATTGCATACGTGTCTTCGCTTGGGTGAGGATACCCTTCCCACATATCTTCCTCTTTAAGAGGTAATCTTTTCGGAGGATATGGATACACAGCCCCTGTACTCATAGCGATAATCTTTTTAACATTAACAATCCTGGCAGCTTCTAAAACATTTGTATTTATACGAATATTATCAATATAAGATAAAGATTTATTTTTCATATTGCCCATGATTCCATATACTCTTCCAGCAAGATGGAATACATAAACCGGCTTATATTTAGCAAATAATTCTAAAGTTCTTTCATATACAGTAAGATCATAGTCTTTACTTGATATAGAAACTATATTCTTATATCCATTTTCTCGTAAAACTTTTAAAAGTGCATACCCTACAACACCACTTCCACCGGTAATCAGTATTCTATCGTCTTTACCCATATTATTACTCCTTCAAAATCCTAGAAATTGCTAAATAATATTATAATATAATCATTTAGTCTAAATAGCCCTAAGATAAGGTACTCCTATCTAAAGGTATCCAAAATCAGTAGGTATATTTGTCAGGCTAAAAACTATAGCAAATGCATATCTTAATGCATTGATGTTTTTACCATACCCTTTCGT
>JALVEZ010000165.1 GCA_027030405.1 Hydrogenothermaceae bacterium
CCAATTCAGATAAATTAATATTATATGATTTTGCTAATTCTTGCCATTTTCCTTTTTCTTCTTGAGTAACTTTCATAGTAAAGAGTTTATTTTTCATTTGCATTTTTTAGCCTTTTTTTGGTGGTCGTTTTTGTTCAAACTTTCGAAAAAAAAGTTTGCGGGGTTTGGGGCGGAGCCTCCAATCAGTTCCTAAGTATATGCCTGAATAGGTATATACTTGGGTCAACTGGCTCTATCTCTCTATCTATTGCTCTGTATTCTCTTTATTTACAAATTTATCCAATCTTTTAATAAATAAGTTCTCTTCGTCTATGAAGTAATATATAAATTTTTCTATCTTATTTATGTGTTTATCTAATACATTTAAAACTACTTCTTTATTTTCACTATCTTTATATTCATCATCTATTTTATTGAATAAATCTATAGATTTATCAAAATTATCAATATATGTATTCATGATATTTTCAAATGAGCTTGTTATCGTGTCTATTTCTGCAATGAATATTGCTTCTCTTTTTCGTATGTCGTCATTAATTAAATTTTCTATATCATCTAAAATTTTACTTATTTTTTTCATTTGTAAATCCTCGCTAAATTTTTCAAATTATATCAAGCGTTTTGAATGTTATATAAGAAATTATATATAGCGTGTATATGGCTAGACAAAAATCTATGATTTTCATACTATTGCAAAAGTCAACAATCGACTTTTGCAAACATTTTTAAAAAAGATGGCTAGCCCCCTTTTTTAGACTTTCTCTTGTTAGTAAAATACTATGTTCAGGTATGTACTTGACAAAAAAACAAATTGAATATCTTATAATTTTCTAATGCGGAATATACTCCGCATTATCTCGATAAGATTTTTAAATTAGTTCTTATAACAAAGAGGTAGAGAAATCTACTAAATAAAAAACTGGAGGTATTGAAATGAAAAAAATAAATATAAATTTATTGCTCTCTATAATTAATAATTTATTAATTTTTATTAATTTTTATTTAAATATATTTTATTAGCCATTTTTGAATTTTATCTTATGATAAGTTTATTCCTTAAAAAAAGGAATAAATGAAGTTCTTACTTAATTATATTTTAGGTCACTCAACGTAGCCAATAGATGGGGGAGTGAGCCCTCCCGCATCCAAGCTAAATCTTATCTGCTGGAGCATTACGCAGAATATTCAGCTCTTTTCTGTTTTTTTTAATAAAGACTCCCAAATGGTACATAATATTTAAAATATTATGTTTTTTATCTTTATAACCTACTTTTTTAATAGTAAAGTTTTTATCTTTGTAAGCCAATATAGTTTTCATATTTCACCTTTAGCTTCAGACCACTTAAATACTTCAGTATACACCAACATAGAATTTAAAATACTAAATTGAAAGTTTCTTATGGTTTTATCAATATTGAATTCAATTAACTTTTTAATAGTAACAAAGTTTTTATTCAATACAAAACTTTTTGAAAATATTAATTTTTTATAATATTTCATAAATGTTTTTTTCATAATCATTTTTTCCTTTCAATCATTTTTCTATGTATATTTTCCATTTTTTATAACCTAATCATCGATACATTTCTAGCATTACCTTTATTTACGTGTGGATAGGTCTGGCTTATAATACAATTTATAAAGCTCAGCATTTAATCCATGCCACATTTTCATGCGACATGGATTTTTTAACTTCCTACAATCGATGTCAACATATCTCCAGTAATTATTTCTTTTATTGTTGCTGCATACCAAAGTTTTCTATTAAGTCTACCATCTACCTTACTTTCGGAATAAAAATAGACCATATTAGTTATCGGCACAACCACAAAACCATACCCAAATATTTTTCCCTTAAAACGTAATTTGCTCCAGTATTTCTTAAGAAATTTAATCTGTGGAATAGGTACTCGTCTTTTAAACTTTTTTGTAGCAGTCCAGCAAACCTCAGTTGACAAAGTTGTATCTTCATGACTCTCCATGACAGACCCCTTGTGCTAGATTTGTTACGTATCTCAAAAAGCATACGATTTTTTAGGTTATGTAAAAGAACACATTAGCTAAATACTCATAAAATATACAGCTAATAGCCTATTTTAGCGTAATAAAATTAAATTAAAATTAGGTTTTTCCCCTATTAAGTCTAATTTTAATCCGTACTTCCGTACTTTTGTAGGTACATGAAAAAATATAAAAAAACAACCACAAAATCCCATAACTTAGGAGGCTTAACAACGCATAACTGAGAATTATCTGCTTCGCACCTAAGGGGTAATATACCTGATATAGTAAATCGACCTCCCTTTTTAATACCAATATCAATTACTAAAATACTATGTTCTG
>JALVEZ010000166.1 GCA_027030405.1 Hydrogenothermaceae bacterium
TTTCTAAAATATTTGTTAAATCTTTTAAAAGCTCTTTTTCATTTGGATTAATTGAAATTCTAACTCTTGATGTTTTTGTATCTTTTGTTAAACATCCTTCTGATAGATAGTATCCAACAAATCTGGCAAAGTTTTTATCGATTCTGAATATAGCTGGAACTTTTCCAAAGGAATTTCCTTTCCCTGTAACTAACTCTAAATTTTCTTCATTCTCAAGATTTTTGAATTCTTTTCTAATTTTTAGGTAGTCTTCAAAAGGTAGATAATCCCAGTATAAAAAGTTCGAAACTTTTTTACCGAGATTTTCTTTTGTGATTAACTCTTTAAAGTCTTTCCAGCTTTTATTTTTGATTTTCAGTCTTACTTTTTTGGCAAGTGGTGTATTTTTAATCAGGTCTATAAGATTTATCTTTTCTTTTCTAAAAATTGTAGGGAGTTTTGTTATTACTGGAATTTCATCCCCAACTTCTAATTCATACGCAAGTTTTACATCGTATCTATCTCCATTTTTAACAATTACAGGATGCTTATCTGAAACTGTCTGGTAAGTTCCAATAGAAGTTTTGATTTTTATAAATCTGCTATATTTTCTTTTTGTGAAAACAGAAGATTTCTCAAAACTAATATTTTCTGAATACGGATCGAAGGACATAACTTCATAATTTTTCTCAGGAATTAAAAAATCTGTTCCATAGTAATTTATTTTTCTTTTTGTCTTTAATTGCTTGTTAACAAATTCTTCAAATGTTGTTTCAACTATTTCATCACCATCTTTCACAAAGATATATTCAGAACCGATTTGACAATGCCCTCCAACGAGCCCTGGCTCAAATCTAAGAAAATTCCATTTGGTTGCTGCTGCTTCAAGAACTTCTTTTGTATCAATATCCATTTTATGAAAAATCAGAGAAAGCTCATTCATAAGAGCAATATTCAAATCTCTCTGTGTGTTTTCAATCACTTTTGCAGCTTCTGCTGTTTTTATGTTCGGTGCTTTGTGAATGCCTGCTGTTATTACAGAACCGTAAAGCTGTGCTAAAAATTCTGTTATCTCTGGTGTATCACCTGCTACAACTTTTACAATTTTATCTATTGTATGTTTTTTATCTCCAGGGTTTACCCTTTCAGGGGAATAGCCGACGTGGAAATCCTCTTTCCATTTCATTCCGCTTTCTTCTTCTAAAATAGGAACACACTCTTCTTCTGTTAATCCTGGATAAACTGTGGATTCATAAACTACAACAGCATTTTTTGGCATATATTTACCAACCGTATGAGTTGCACCTTTTATAGGTCTTAAATCTGGGATCTTAAATTCATTTATAGGTGTGGGAACTGTTACGATAATCAGTTCACATTCAGAGATTTTTTCAGGATTTGTTGTAAATTCTATGCTTGAATTCAGTAATTCTTCTTTTTCAACCTCTCTTGTTCTGTCATATCCTTCTTTTAGTTCTTTTACTCTTTCTTCAGAAATATCAAATCCAACAACATTAAATTTTTTATTAAGCAAAACTGCTAATGGCAGTCCTACATAGCCTAAACCAACTACACAGATTTTTTTATCTTTTTGAAAATCTTCAACCTTGTGCATTTTCCACTCCTTTTAATCCATTCTTGAATATTTTATTATCTTTGAAAAGAAACTTATGAAATCTTTCGATATGGCAATTCTTGGGAGTTTGTGTAAATCCTGTCCCTTTCTTATTATATCTTTTTCTACAGTATAAGCCGAATCAAAATAATCTTTTGTTATATTTACTAAAAAATCATCGTAATGTCCAAATGGGTAAGATAAATGTCTGACTTCTCTACCAATCATACTTTCCAAATCTTTCTTTGAAGTTTCTAATTCTTCTCTAATTCTTTTTTCTCTTTCTTCATCTGTTTCAAAATCTAAAAATGAATCAAATTTTTGGATTAGTTCCTCTTTTAACTTTTCTTTCCAGTCTTTCTGATTGAAAAAATCTTTATCAATAGAATTTACGAAATCTTTAACTTCTTTTTTTACAAACCCCCTTTTAACTGCAAGATTATTTCTGTCTGGTAATAAAGGGTATCCTAATTTTGGATCTTCTAACTTTGAAAAATCATTTGATTCACCAAATGCGTAAATGTTACTCCAGTGCCCGTTCTTTCCATCGTAAATATCTAAAATTTCATCTTCATAAAAAACTTTTGCGTGGACAGCAGCATGTCCCTGAATATCAAACACATCTTTCATTTTGTTCAGTTCTGCTACTGTTAAAAAATCATCAGATTTTCCGTATTTTAAAAATTCATAGTTTGCCTCTGCCATAGTTTTTGGTTTATGAAGTTCATTGAAAGACACCTTTCC
>JALVEZ010000167.1 GCA_027030405.1 Hydrogenothermaceae bacterium
AAAAATATTTGTTACAGCCCTCGATATATCAGCAGAAGATCACGTCAGAGCATTGGCTTCCATTCAAAAATGGACTGATTCTTCCGTATCAAAAACCATCAACTTCCCTGAACACGCCACAGTTGAAGAGATGAAAGAGGCTTACCTCCTCGCCCATGAACTTGGATGTAAAGGACTTACCGTTTATAGATACAAATCCATTAAAAGTGTCTATGTCCCTGGGATAGAGGAAGGAAAAGAAAAACCAAAACTTGAAAGCCTAAAAGATGTAAAAGTTAAAGCTCCGTCAGTTTATAAAGAAGAAGGAGTAAACGAAATTCATCCACCTGAAGCGGAAGAAACAGAACTTTGCCCACAATGTGGGACTCCTTTAATCCGTTCAGAAGGATGTAAAAAATGCCCTGCCTGTGGCTGGAGTGCGTGTGAGCTATGATCTATGTTTTTACGGGAAATGGGAAAGGAAAGACCACTGCTGCCATCGGAACTGGAATAAGGGCAGTTGGAGCAGGCTGGAAAGTTCTGATGGTAAAATTTATGAAAGAAAAAGGAGTGTCTTCGGAAGATTCCTTGCTAGAACATCTGGAAAACTTTGACCTTTATGCATTCGGAAGAAAAGGTTTTTATCTGCCTAAAGAAAAACTTGAAGAAAATCCAGAATTGAAAAAATATTTCAAACCATTTGAAGAAATCGATTATAAAAGAGCAAAAGAAGGATTTAAATTTGCCCTTAAGAATGTTAAAAATTATAACCTTATTATCTTAGATGAGATATGTGTTGCAATGGATTTAGGTCTTTTAGATGTTCAAACTGTATGTAAAAATTTAAAGAAAGTTGCCGATGAATCCAATTTTATTCTTACAGGGAGAAACTGCCACAGAGAAATCATAGAACTGGCAGACCTCGTAACAGAGATGAAAGAGATAAAACATCCTTTTGAAAAGGGAATCACAGCCCAAAAAGGGCTGGATTTTTAAACTTTTCTTTTTTTGAATTTCCTGTGGGTGATAGATCTGTAAAAAAGCTCAAAAATAAATGCTGCAGCAAATATAAAGATAGAAGTGAAAAATGTGGCTTTTTCAGTTTTCCACTGGTAAATCAACAATGTAAACAGAACCATCAATATTACTATAAAGCTAAAGATAATAAGAGGTTTACTTCCTTTTGTTTCATTGGCAAGTCTATAATGGGAAATTATTACAAATACATATATCAGTAAAAATACAAAACTTGTTATGGAAGCAATACTTTCAAGGTTGAAGAACAGAACAAAAAATATACTTAAACCTGCAGTAATATATAAACCTTCAGGTTCTCCAAACCAGACTTTCCTTTCAAAGGTTTTCGGGAGTTCTCCTTTTTTTGCAAGAGCATAAGCAATATTAGCACCGCCGTATAGTGTTGCATTTATGGCAGAGGCTGTAGAAAATAATGCCCCAAGAGCAACAAGAACGAATCCAGCCTGTCCTAAAAATGGCTTTGCAGCCTCTGCAAGTGCGTATTCTTCTGCTTTTACAAGTCCCGTCACACCTAAATTTCCCAAAGCCACAATTGCAATGGCAACATAAACCAATGAAACAACCAATAAACTTATATAAATGGCAAGAGGAACATTTCTTTCAGGATTTTCAATGTCTTCAGAAGCATTTGTTACAAGCCCGAATCCCATGTATGTCAGGAAAAGAACGGAAACAGCAAAAAATGTGGCAAATATATGTTTTGCATCGAAAACAGGCTTAATATAATCAGGATTTATTGTCCATATTCCAAAAACGATAAATACGCCTAAAATTGAAAGTTTTATTAAAACTATGAAAAATTCTGCTTTTCCTACCGTTTTAGAACCGAAAAAATTTAAAGCAGTAAAAATTGCAACAACAATAACTTCGACTATACCAAGGGCAAGTTTTGTTTCCTGAAGATGAAACAGAGCTAAAAAATAACCTGCAAATGCTTTGGCAAAAAGAGATATGGATACAACATAACTGAGCCACATTAAAATACTAAGTGTTCCTGTGATAAGATTGTTCCCGATTCCTCTTATTATAAATTCTATCGGGCCTGCATTAGAGACAAATTTTGAACCTAATTTTGCATACGAGTAAGCCACAAGATATGCTATAAAACCTGCAAGGATAAAAGCTATATGCAGATTGGTTTCGGCTATCTTTGCACCTACTCCTAAAACAGAGAATATCCCTGCTCCTATCATAGAACCTACAGCAATGGAAACAGCTTCCCACAAACCTAACTTCTTTTTATCCTTTCCCATTTTCAAAAACCCCACTTTCTATTTTTTCTAAATTTCTTGTATCGTGTAAATAAATATAGACAAAT
>JALVEZ010000168.1 GCA_027030405.1 Hydrogenothermaceae bacterium
CCATTTTTTTAGTTAATGTTATAACAATTGCCCTTTCATCTCTTTCTTTTAATTTCCATATCTCGTTTATAAGGTCATCCATCTGTCCTTCAGTAGGTCTGACTTCTATTTCTGGATCAACCAGTCCTGTTGGTCTTATTATCTGTTCTACTATTATTCCTTTTGAGCGATTTATTTCCCAGTCAGAAGGAGTTGCAGATACGTATATTGCCCTTTCTATTTTTTGTAAAAATTCATCAAATTTTAAAGGTCTGTTATCATAAGCTGAACTGAGTCTCCAGCCGTATTTAACGAGGTTTTCTTTTCTTCTTCTATCTCCGTTATACATGGCTTTAACCTGTGGAATTGTAACGTGGGACTCATCAACAATCAGAAGATAATCATCTGGAAAATAATCCATAAGAGTGTAAGGGGCTTCTCCAGGCTTTCTGCCGTCAAAATATCTTGAGTAGTTCTCAATTCCTTTACAGGTTCCAAGCTCCATCATCATTTCTATATCGTAGTTTGTTCTCTGCCACAGTCTGTTAGCCTCAATTTCTTTCCCAGCTTTTCTAAATGCTTCCACCTCTCTTTCAAGATCTAACTGTATCTGTTTTATGGCTTCTGCCATGTCTGGTTTTGGAATAACATAATGACTGGCAGGAAAGATTACCGTTCTTTCTAATTTTCTTTTTATATCTCTGTTAAAAATATCAAGCTCTGATATTGCGTCTATTTCATCTCCAAAAAATTCCACTCTGATTATTACATCTTCCGAATGGGAAGGTAAAATTTCTACCGTATCCCCTTTTACTCGAAATGTCCCTCTTTTGAAAGAAAAATCATCTCTTACATATTGAAGCTCAACAAGTTTTCTAAGTAGTTCCTGTCTATCAATAGGCATTCCAACATAAAGCTGAAGTCTCAACTTTTCATAAAATTCAGGTGTCCCGAGCCCATAGATACAGGAAACGGATGCCACGACGATTGTATCTGGTCTTTCTATTAGACTTCTTGTGGCAGAGTGTCTGAGTCTATCGATGGAATCGTTAATTGAACTATCTTTTTCAATGTAAAGGTCTCTTTCTGGAACATAAGCCTCCGGCTGATAATAGTCGTAATATGAAACAAAATACTCCACTGCATTATTCGGAAATAGCTCTTTGATCTCTCTATAAAGCTGTGCAGCAAGTGTTTTGTTATGAGCCAGAACAAGGGTAGGCTTTCCGTATTTTTCGATAGTGTGGGCAATTGTAAATGTATTATGAACAAAAACTCCACCAAATCCTGCCAAAAATGTTTCATTATCTTTTACTGAAAAATCATAAACAAATCCATCATATTTTATGGTTTCTATTTTTTTGATTTTGTTCCATCTTAAATTCAGATATTTTTCAAATTCTGTATCAACATCCATTTTATGAAAAGAATCTACTATATTAGATAGCATTGAAAATGAAGGAAGTCGTTTACCTATCTCAATAGATGATAATGTTTGTCTTTTCCGTAAAATATCTTTTTGATAGAGATTATTTTCTTCTCTTTTTTCTTTTATAAACTTCCCTACATACGGAATTAAATCTACATTGGTATTAGCTTCTTTTTCAGCAAAAACTTTTGCTCTCTCCTTTTTATATGAGATATTAAAGCCAATTTCTTTTAAATATTTTGAAATATAATCAGAACTGTAAATATTTATCTGATAATAAAAATCACCTTTGTGATTGTAGTTATTATTTGTAGCTCTTTTGAATAGTCTTCTAACTCTTCCCCAGATGCCGTATCTAAATAAAGCATAAAGAATATCATTTGCTAATCTTTTGCTTTTTGTCGTCAAACTAATGCAGGATTTATCAACAGTTCCATCTCCATCGAACAATGCCTTTAATAAAAACGATAGTTGTTCTTTGGATAGATTAAGGAAAAAGTCCGGAAGTTTTTTATTATCAGATTTACTACCAACTAAATTCTTTAAAAAATTAGCAAAAATTATGCTGGAAATAATGAAATCTTTGTTATCAACAATCCTTAAATTAAAGTTAAATCTTTTTGCTATCTTTTTAATTAAATTCTGATAATATTCATCCTTAGTCGAAACTGCAATAAATTTTTTATTAGAAAAACCTTCTGCAATATATATACCTAAAAATTCTAAAAATTCCTTATCTAATAATATTTCATTTTTTAGTTTTCCTTTAGAGGTATTAGTTTTTAGAACTATTTTTTCAATATCTTTTTTTTCTAATTTCTGCAAATGTTCAATAGGAATCCCTTTTCTACCATATTTTTTATAACTAAATTCTTTTTCATACAATTTTCTTCCTTCATAGATTTGAGAAAAAACTGT
>JALVEZ010000169.1 GCA_027030405.1 Hydrogenothermaceae bacterium
TGATTTTCAAGAGTATACTCTTAAGTTATGCTGTGTAAAATTTGTAAAAGATCCAAACGCATCTGATTCAGTAGCGGTTTATATGAAAGGTAAGCAAACAGATTGGGGAGTTCAATTTAATCTTTCTTATCTACCTAAAAAAGGAAAATGGGATGTTTATATGTCTGTAAGAGTTGTTCCTTATAAAAATTCTTTATCTTTAACTGATAAATATAAATTTGCATTTTTTTATGGAAATGGAAAAGTAAAGAAAAACTTTTCTTTTGTAAAAAGTGTTGCTAAAGAGAAATATATTGATATCAAAGTTGGAACATTTGAACAAAAAAGAGGGGAAGTTATATGGATACGCCCTCCTGGTAGTAAAGCTATTAAGTATCTATATGTTGATAGGGTTTTTATAGTAAGAGCTGATGACGATAACGATAACGATAACGATGACGATGACGATTAAATTTGATTGGAATGTAAAAGAAAAACCTGAAGATTTTATAGTTAGGGAAGTTGCAGAACATAAGTTCAATGAGGAAGGAAATTTTTATTTGTATAGATTGATTAAAAAGAATTTAAACACAAGGGAAGTTTGCGAAGATTTAAATCTAAGTTATGCAGGATTAAAAGATAAAAATGCAATTACATTTCAGTTTATCACATCTAAACAGGATTTAGGAGAACACCTATTTAAGCAGATCAGTAAAGATAAATTTTTTATACTTTCTTTGATAGGTAAAACTTCTAAAAAGTTAAAGATAGGTCAGCTGCAAGGAAATTATTTCAGTATAAATCTAAAAAGCAGAAATGTATCCATAAAAAACTCAATGATTAATTACTTTGATACACAAAGGCTATCTAAAAATGTGGAAGAAGGTAGAAAATTTTTTAAAAACTTTAAGATAAGCGGAAAAACGAGAAAAAAATTAAAATGGAAAATAAATTTTTATATAGACGCTTACCTCAGCTATTTATGGAACAAAAGTTTTGAAATCTATCTCAAAGAAAGATTTTCTGGATATTTTTTAGAAGAAAATGGACATAATTTTTTCATTCCAGAAGAGATAAAAACAGAATCTTTACCTAAATTCTGGACGATCTTAGGTTATAAGGTAAAGTTAGAAGAAAGTGAAAATTACTATCGAACTATTTTAGAAAAAGAAGGAATCAGTATTGAGGACTTATTAGAGATGTTAAGTGTCCTAAGGATAAAAGGCGACTATAGAAAAAGTTACATTAATCTTTCTGATGTTAAACTGTCTGGTGGATATATACACTTCTTTCTTCCGAAAGGAGCATATGCAACTATGTATTTGAAACATATATTCCAAACCTGATTGACATAACTTTTTTATTTCATAATAATGTTTAAATTAACAAATTTTTATACAGGTGGAAATATTGGACATTACTCAGATTTTATTAAACATAGCCTTAGTCGGTGGAGATCCTGTTTTATACATACTGATTTTTATGAGTATCATTGCCGTTGCAGTAATTATCGAAAGATGGATAGCCATAAAAAAACTTCAGGAACATATGCTTGAATACAGCCCTATTGAACTTAAACTCGCTTTAGAAAAAAGACTCGGAATTTTAGCCACCTTTGGAAATAATGCACCGTTTATAGGACTTTTCGGAACTGTTTTAGGGATTATTCAGGCATTTCACGATTTAGGTTCTTCAACTGAATTTGGTGTGAAAGTGGTGATGACAGGAATATCCGAGGCATTAGTTGCCACTGCCATGGGACTTTTTGTGGCTATTCCGTCTGTTATAGCTTATAACTATTTTGTCAGAAAAGTTAAAACAATTTTGCTTATTTATGAAGAAAGAAAGAACTTACCTTTAGATTTAGAGGAATAAATGAAACGATTAGTTGATGACGACGACAAAGAAATAGCCGAAATAAATATGACTCCTTTCGTGGACATAATTTTAGTTGTCCTGATTATCTTTATGGTAACTGCCACGTTTATCGTTGAGAGGAAAATTCCTGTTGACCTGCCGACCGCAAAAACGGGAGAAAAATCTAAAAAAATTGTAAAAAATATAGAAATAGCCATTAAAAAAGATGGGACTATTTATTTTGATAAACAAAAAATCTCTATTCCTGAGCTCAAAAAAAAGTTAGAAGAACTGAAAACGAAAGATGTTTCGGTTGTTTTGAGGTCAGATAAAAATACCAAATTTCAGGATGTTGTGAAGGTTATTGATACTTGTAGGGAAGCAGGTTTTGATAAATACATTATCGAAACACAGGTTCAGTAGAAGGCAAGCTGTTGGATTTATGGAAAAGAATATTAAACAATAAATATTTAGTTG
>JALVEZ010000170.1 GCA_027030405.1 Hydrogenothermaceae bacterium
AGGTTTTTCTGATTTAAATCTGGTACCTTTTCCTGCCGCAAGAATAATGGATTTTACTTTCATACTATCACCTTGATATACAGATTTTTATTAATCTATTATAGCATTTGGAAGGTTTGAAGATTTTTGGATTTTAGAAATGGAGCGAGAGACGGGATTCGAACCCGCGACCCCTTCCTTGGCAAGGAAGTGCTCTACCAACTGAGCTACTCTCGCTTAACTGAAAACGGACAGATATTATATATGCAAAACTTTATCCATGTCAAGATTGTTTGCTAAGGAATGTTTAACACTCTGGCTATTGCCATCATTGTTATTCCTTTACAAAACATTCGAACTACTAATTTTTGGAATTATGGGGATAATAGTTTCTTTCTGTGTTCTCAACAAATGTCCTATTACAACTTTATAAATATCTTTTTGAACTAACTACCAATTTTTGCCTCCCATCTCCCTCTTTATTTAAAGATAATATTTTTCAAAATGAAAAACAAATAAAAAGAGGGGAATCAATTGATTCCCCTAAGTACCATGGGAAAGGACGAAAAGACAATTAATTTGTCTTTAAAGCAAAATATATGCCAGTTCAAGAAGTTATTTAAAATGAACTACTTAAGCCATCATAATTTTTGAGACAAAATTCTAAAAACTATAAAGATCTTTTACAAGTAATCTTGCAATCATAAGAAAATAAGTATTCTCAATAGGTGTTAAAAATAATTACACTATGTATAGAAATTTTACAGTTGTGTAAAATTTCGGAACGGATTCTTAAATTTTTTCTTTAAATGTTTCTCTTATTAAAAGTCCACATATAAATGCAACTAATGCTGTTGCAATCAAATAGAAACTTGGAGAGAGAATGTTCCCTGTAGTTTTTATAAGATATGTTGCGATTAATGGTGCAGTCCCACCGAATAAGGCTAGGGCTATATTATAAGAAACAGAATAAGCACTGTTTCTGATTTTTGCAGGGAAAAGCTCAACAAGTGTAGTAGGCAGTGTCCCCATAAATGCAGATGTGATGATAGCAAATATAACCTGTGCAGTTAAAACAGAGATAACAGTTGCTTTTGTAATAAGGATAAATAAAGGATAAGAAAGGATTATTACTAATAAAGTAGATGCAAGGATTACAGGCTTTCGTCCTATTTTATCCGACAGCCTTGCCATAAAGGGAATGAACGCAACTAAAACAATCATACTTATTGTATTTATTGTTAATGCTGTTGAAAATGGAAAATCAACATTTAAAAATTCTTTAAAAACTTTTGATTCATATGTTGTTAAATAAACAAAAAGAATGTAAAAAGCAGCTGCCTGAAATGTGCTTAGTCCTATTGCTTTAAAGAAATCTGATGGATCTTCTTTTAATGCTTTGAACAAAGGAAATCTTTCTATTTCTTCTGCTTCTTCTAATTTTTTGAATGTTGGTGTTTCTTCAACCTTTTTAGAAATAAACACACCGAAAATTCCTAATACAATACCAATTATAAAGACTGCTCTCCATCCCCATGAATAAAGTGAATCGTTATCTAACATACCTGTAACTACTGCAGCCACAGCAGAACCTAATAAAATCCCTACAATAGCCCCAAAAATTGAGAAGCTTCCATAAAATGCTCTTTTATCTTCTGGTGCGTGCTCAACAAGGAATGAAACAGATGTTGTATAAGCTCCACCTACAGATAAGCCCTGTAAAAGTCTAAAAATTGTTAACAGAACAGCAGCCCATACACCAATCTGTGCATAAGTAGGTAATAAACCTATTAATGCAGTTGGAATTGCCATTAAAAATATCGATAAAGCAAGGGCTTTTTTTCTTCCGTATTTATCGCCAATATGCCCAAAAACAAAACCACCTAAAGGTCTCATGAAGAATCCAGCAGCAAATACTCCAAATGTGGAAATGAGAGATACCATAGGATCATCAGAAGGAAAAAACAGGTCAGCAATGATTGGAGCTAAATATCCGTAAACTGCAAAGTCGTACCACTCAAGAATATTAGCGGCCATTCCTGTAAAAAGAGTAATCAAAGACTTTTTATCTAATTTTTCAATTGTCATTTATAACTATCCTCCAGATTTTTAAGCAATAAATTATTATAATAGTGAACTACACACCGACTAAAGGTGGTGGCTTCTCAGGGAGGCTGTTTGCTTTCGGCTCACTATTTTGCCTTCGGCAAATGTGCTATCTTGAGATAACCTTATCCCTGATAGGTGGTCACCACACCTTGCTACCCCTATCTGCCCATATACTTGGACAGACTTAGGGCTACTTTTAAGTTTTCCAAATACTCTAATCCT